>JAUWBB010000254.1 GCA_030605195.1 Bacteroidota bacterium | reverse complement strand
ATAACAAATCTCAAAAAACAAATAACAAATAATACCCAATGTTTGAAAAAACAAAACCCAAACAGCATATATAAAAGAATTTGTTTGATTTTTTAGTCATTGGAATTTGAGATTTATTTGTCATTTGATACTTGTTATTTGCCTGCCCCGTAAGGAAGGATGACTGTACGGGGGTGCTTATTTAATCTTTGTTTGACTTTATGGACAAGCACTAATTAGTCTGGGGGACAACCGATACGTATGATTTGTTGTTTTGTTTCTTTCGGAAATTCACCTGGCCATCGATGAGTGCAAAAAGGGTGTGGTCTTTTCCCATGCCTACATTTTCGCCGGGATGATGTTTGGTGCCTCTTTGCCTTACGATGATATTGCCGGCTATGGCACGCTGGCCGCCATACAATTTTATGCCCAACCGTTTACTTTCTGATTCTCTTCCGTTTCTCGAACTCCCTGCTCCTTTTTTGTGTGCCATTATTTCTAAAGTTTTTAATGAATTGCTTATTTTTCAGTCTTTTTTGACGAAGATGTTTTTTTTGTTCCTTCAGTTTTTACTGTTGTCTTTTTCGCTCCTGTTTTTGCTTCTGATGAAGGTTTTTTTGCTTTGATCTTTTTAGTGTCCGTTTTTCCCGATGTAGTCTTTTTTTTCGTGGTCTTTTTGGCGGTTGTTGATTTTTTAACTTCGACTTTCTTAGTTGCCGGCTTCTTCACATCCGCCGTTTTTACGGTTGTTTTTGTTTCAGGTTTTTTCTCAGCTGTTGCTTTTTTTACGATGGTTTTCTTTACGGGTTCTTTTTTCGGGGTTTCTTTAACGATGGCTTCAGGTTTTTTTGCAACAGGCTTTTCCTTCACCTGAACTTTAGGAGTTTCCTTCTTTTTTGTTTCTGTTTTGATTGCTCCCTTTTCCACGATTGATTCAATCAGTACCTGGGACAAATATTGCCGATGACCACGCAACACTTTATATCCTTTCCGTCTTTTCTTTTTAAAAACCTTGACTTTATCATCTTTAAGATGGGCAATAATTTTCCCTGATACCATGGCGCCATTGATAACCGGTGCCCCGACAAGCACTTTCCCGTCGTTTTCGATTAATAATACCTTATCAAATTCAACCTTATCGCCTTCTTTCCCACCGAGGCGGTGAACATAAATCTTTTGGTCTTTTTCAACCTTAAACTGTTGACCAGCCATATCGACAATTGCGTACATTCTTCGCTTTTTTACGTGTTTTCAACTTTCGGACTGCAAAAATATAAATTTTAATCGACATACAAAATTTAAAAAATACCATATTGATGTGGGATGATAAAAATTTCCTTATATATTTGTATATGGCTTCCGGGAAAAGGAAATGGCTCTCTCTATTTTTTAAGGTATGGATAAAATAAGGTTAAATGTTCTTGGTATCTCATATAGCCAGACACAATCAGGCGCGTATGCTTTAGTGCTCACCGAGGAACATGGCGACAGGAGGATCCCGATTATCATCGGGGGCTTTGAAGCACAGGCAATCGCTATTCAGCTGGAAGGATTGTCTCCGCCCAGGCCTTTAACCCATGATCTTTTTCTAAACTTTGCCACAGCTTTTAATATTACCCTGACTGAGGTGAACATTTACAGGCTTGAAGAAGGTGTTTTTTATTCCAAACTTATTTGTGTAAATGGAGAAAGGGAAGTTACCATTGATGCCCGCACATCTGATGCCATTGCCCTTGCATTACGTTTTAAGTGCCCGATTTTTACAACAGAAAAGATCATGTCACAATCGGGTATTGTATTGGATGCTGAAAATGAAGCGGATGAAGAAATCACTGACAAAAAACCATCTCACTCTCCTTTAGACAAGCCCCCTCCCCATAAACCAGGTGATGAATTTAAGGAATATACCGTTCAGGAGTTGAAGAAAATGCTTGATGAAGCAGTTAAAAAAGAAAATTATGAAAAGGCATCGTTGATCCGTGATGAGATGAACCGCCGGAAAAAAGCCTAAATTTTATGTGTCCTAAAAAAAAGAACCCGCTTTTTCTTCTTTTTCTGATTTTTTTTCTTTCCCGGTCAATTTTTGCTCCCGCTCAAAATGTTTCGTTCGATTCATCTTCGGTACCGCGGGATAGTTTGTTGACCGTTTCATCACAGGCAGGTATTTCACCAAAAGACAAGATAACCCCTGAAGATAACAGTCAGGTAGTAGAATCACACGAGGGACATCGTCATGTGCTTCTCGACACAAACGCGTTCAAACCCCGGTTCACTTTAATGAAATTGTTAAGGGGATTATTGGGAATGTTCTTTCTTATTTTTCTCGCGTATATTTTTAGCAGTAACCGCGAAGCCATTTCCTGGGAGGTTGTGGGAACAGGGCTGGCTTTGCAACTCCTTTTGGCAATTGGCATCCTCCAGGTCCCTTTCATTCAGGCTATTTTTGAGTATGCAGGAAAAATATTCGTAAAAATTCTGGATTTTACCAATTACGGAACACAATTTCTTTTTAAGTCCATGTCGACCGGTAAAATTGAACCACCCCTGGTAACGTTTGCCATTACTATATTGCCTACCGTTATTTTCTTCTCGGCGCTAACCAGTGTTTTATTCTATTATGGCATTATTCAAAAAGTGGTATATGCTTTCGCCTGGGTAATGACCAGGTTAATGAAATTGTCGGGGGCTGAAAGTTTGTCTGTTGCCGGCAACATATTTCTAGGACAAACAGAATCTCCGTTTATGATCAAAGCCTACCTTGAAAAAATGAACCGTTCCGAAATTTTATTGGTTATGGCCGGAGGTATGGCAACCCTTGCCGGTGGTGTATTGGCTGTGTATATAAATTTTCTGGGTGGTAATGACCCGGTTCAGCGATTGTTGTTTGCAAAACATCTTCTAACGGCTTCGGTTATGGCAGCTCCCGGGGTGGTTGTGATCTCCAAGATACTTGTTCCCCAAACAGAAAACATCAGCCAACAGGCAGAAATTTCAAGGGATGTGATCGGCCAAAATGTACTGGATGCCATATCGAACGGAACAAAGGAAGGAGTGCGCCTGGCTGTTAATGTCGCCGGCATGCTCCTGGTTTTCCTTGCTTTTATTGCAATGTTTAATTTTATTTTTGGAAAGATCGGAGACTGGACTACTTTGAATCCGGTTATCGAGAGGGTAACCGATGGACAGTACACTAAGTTGTCACTGGAATTCATTCTTGGCTATGCATTTGCTCCTCTAATGTGGATACTTGGTGTTTCGGTGGATGACATGACCCTGGTGGGCAGGGTTTTGGGTGAAAAAATTATATTGACTGAATTTATAGGATACATTAGTCTGGCTGATCTCAAAGATGCCGGAGCATTTGCTCAGCAAAAATCAATTGTAATGGCAACCTATATGCTATGTGGTTTCGCCAATTTTGCTTCCATCGGTATTCAAATTGGTGGAATCGGATCTCTTGCCCCCGGTCAACGGGTATTGCTTTCCCGGTTTGGTATGCGGGCTCTATTAGCCGGAACCCTGGCATCGCTTCTCTCTGCAACCATAATTGGAGTGATTTTAGGATAAACGGTATCCATGATACTCGTCAAACCACTACTACTGTTTAATTTTATGATTAGATTTAAAATATTATGCTAATAATGAGATATAATAATAAATTTGAACATCTTAGTGGTCAGACGAGTTAGACCCATTGGTTTGAATTTTAGTTTGAATTGGAAGTCATAACCAAAAAATATTACCATGAATCAAAAGAAAATAATTGTATTAGGCACAGGCAGAGTTGGGAGTGCAATTGCAGTTGATTTGACCGCGAGGTTTTTATTTAAAAAATGGAAGTTAAATCCGGGAGAGGAAGATTTTACAGTCATGCGTATAACCATTGAGGGAAAAGAAAACGGAAAGCCTAAAACCTGTATTTATGACTTGTATGACCGGTCCGATAGATTATACACCGGGAGCCATGGTAAATGCACGAAAGGAAAACTTTAAATCCATTTTTTCAGATGAAACAATATATTGATTTGCTGGATCATGTAATGAAAAACGGAGTAAAACAGGTCGACCGTACGGGGACTGGTACAATAAGTGTCTTTGGATATCAAATTCGGTTTCATCTTCCGGATGGTTTTCCATTGATGACCACTAAAAAGCTGCATCTGTGGTCAATCATTCATGAACTTCTATGGTTTTTAAAAGGGGATACCAATATTAAATATTTAAACGATAATAACGTAACCATTTGGGATGATTGGGCTGATGAAAAGGGAGACTTAGGTCATATTTATGGGTACCAGTGGCGTTCATGGCCAACTCCGGATGGTGGGAAGATCGATCAAATTAGTCAGGTTATTGAATCGATTCAAAATAAGCCTGGTTCGCGACGACATATCGTAAGTGCCTGGAATCCCGGGGAACTCGATAAAATGGCCCTGCCGCCCTGTCATGTATTATTTCAGTTTTATGTATCAAACGGTAAACTTTCCTGTCAATTGTACCAAAGGAGTGCAGATATCTTCCTGGGAGTACCTTTTAATATTGCTTCCTATTCCCTTCTGACCATGATGATCGCGCAGGTTACAGGACTTATACCTGAAGATTTTGTTCATACCCTTGGGGATGCTCATATTTACCTGAACCACATTGACCCGGTAAAGGAACAATTGTCAAGGGAACCGTTCAAATTACCTGCCATGAAGCTGAATCAGGAGATAAAAAGTATTTTTGATTTTACTTATGAGGATTTTGTTCTTGAAAATTACACGGCACATCCGCATATCAAAGGGAAAATATCCGTTTAAAAGATACCCGCCCGACTGAACTACGTCAGTCGTTCGGGCGGGAAAGACAAAGATTGGAACCATTCTGTGAGCAAAGCGAACAGAATGTCTCACGAGCAGGTTTGAGCGAACGATTGGCTCGCACGAAGTAAGAGCCAATCTTCATGAGCTGGTTTCAGAGCCTGGATTGTGGGAGCGAATAACTATTGTGGGAGCGAGTAATCTCGCCATCCCGACTGGGTTTCAGAAGATCGGAAAAAGAATTTGTACACAATTTGCA
>JAUWBB010000129.1 GCA_030605195.1 Bacteroidota bacterium | reverse complement strand
TCCGGTTTGAATACCGGCACTGAAATTCATATCTAACAGAATAACATCAAATGTGTTTTCACGTATAAGTGTCGTCATTAAGTTGGGATTTTTTTTCGTGACGATCTCTTCGAAATGGGGAGAGAGAATTAGTTTAAGTGCAACCAACAATTCTTCATTGTCGTCTACGATTAATATTTTGTCTTTTTTCCCGGACATTCTATTTACAAATGTAGTAAAAACGGACATAGGTGTTGGAAATTCCAACATTATTTTCATGCATCTATTATTTAATTAGCTGATATATAATAAAGTACATATTTGGTACGACTATTGGATTTAGATCAAATATTTGATGATAAACTCTATTTGAAGAAGGCCTGAGAGAATTTTTTCTTTCAGTATAAGTTCCAAATTTATTACAATTATGTTTAAGAATTACATCAAAACTGCCATAAGAAGCATATTAAGGAACAAGATTTTTTCCTTGATTAATATTTCAGGTTTATCCATTGGCCTGGCATGTTTCATATTGATATTTCTTTGGGTAAAGGATGAAATCGGTTACGACAGGTTTCATGAAAATGCAGACCAATTATTTAGAATTAATACAAGGGACCATGAAGATCCGGATTTTATCTGGACAACTACCCCAACTCCTTTAGCTCCATTTCTCAAAGAAAAATTCCCGGAAGTTATTTCCTATACGCGATATTGGTCATTTGGCGCAATGGTGAGATATGAGAAGAAACATTTTTTTGAAGATGATATTAAGCTGGTCGATCCTTATTTTTTTGAGATGTTTACCTTTCCATTTATTAAAGGAGAGAAAGAGACTGCTTTGCCTAATCCGGATGCTGTTGTTTTAACTGAATCGACAGCAAAAAAATATTTTGGTGATGAAGACCCTATTGGTAAGATGCTGAATATACGCAATGATATTGATTTTACCGTAACAGCAGTAATACAGAATCCTCCGAAGAATTCTCATATGAGATTTACAATGCTGGCTCATATAGATAATGTCCCGGAATACCGCCGGACAAGTTGGGCATCTGATTACCCGTCCTATATAATGATCCATGATAAATTCACCGAGGAGGAAGTAACTCGGAAGATCGAAGGGATTTTTAGAACTATTAATCCGGATAATACCGAATATCCGGTTTTGCAAAATGTAACGGATATCTATCTGAATGAAAATGGTGTTCCGGGCAAGCTTATTCATGTTTACACGTTCTCCATTATTGCCGTATTGGTTTTGATCATTGCCTGTATAAACTTTATGAATTTATCAACAGCAAGATCTGCAAAACGAGCCAGGGAAGTTGGATTAAGAAAAATCGTTGGAGCCAGTAGATTACAACTCATCAAACAATTCATTGGTGAATCTACCATCTTTTCCTTTATCGCTTTATTTATCGCCTGGATTTTAGTAGAGTTGTTTAGACCGGTCTTTAGCACGCTGGCAGGTAAAGATATTGAAATTGAGTACCTTGATCCAATACTTATTCTATCGATGCTTATTATATTAATATTGACCAGATTGTTTTCAGGGAGCTATCCGGCTTTGATCTTGTCATCATTCAAATCGATTCATTTTTTGAAAGGTGAAAAAATTCAACACCCTGGAAGCAAATCATCGCGAAACATCCTGGTTATTTTCCAGTTTTTTGTTTCTGTGGTTTTGATTATATGCACAACTGTTATCTACAAACAACTCTGGTATATACAAAATAAGGATCTGGGATTGAATAAAGAGAATATCCTGGTCACGCCGTTTATTGGGGTGATGGCACCTAAATATGATGAAATAAAAAAAGATTTGCTACGGAATCCGAACATCTATTATGTTTCCGGAGTATCAAATCTGCCTACAAATGTAATCGCGCATGTCTCACTTGACTGGGAAGGCAATAAGAATGATGAAGGAATCGGAATAGATTATATGATGGTTGATTATGATTTGATTGAGACCATGGAAATGGGAATGTTATATGGACGGAGTTTTTCAGAAGAATTTGCCGGCGATGATTCCATCGCTTATATCATTAATGAAACGGCGTACAAACGAATGGGGATTGAAAATCCCATTGGCCATCCGGTTGAATTCCAGCATCCTTATTTTCCGGAAAGATTCAGTCGCGGGAAAATCATTGGAGTGGTAAAAGACTTTCACCACAAGCCTTTAAGAAAGCATATTGTTCCCCTTGCGATGAGGATGTACAGGCCATGGTATAACCACCTTGTTATTAAAATTAATCCTGAGGATATCCAGAGGACTATTTCATATGTCCAGGCAAGCGCTGGAAAATTCGTTCCTGAATATCCTTTCATATACTCATTTTTCGAGGATGAGATTAATGTTTTATATAGCCCGGAACGGAAAATCGGGGATATCGTGAAATACTTTGCCCTTCTGAGCATATTCATTTCATGCCTTGGATTGTTTGGACTCGCATCTTTTACAGCCGAACAATATACCAGGCAAATTGGGATTCGTAAGGTTAATGGTGCATCTGTAACCAGCATTATTTTCTTCCTGATCCGGGATTTTACGAAGTGGGTAAGCTTAGCCCTGATACTTGGCTGTCCGGTAGCATGGATTATTATGAAAAAAATCCTTGCTAACTATGCGTATAAAACAGAGTTCTTATGGTGGATTTTCCTGATCACTGCATTATTGGTATCCTTTATAGGCTTATTTACAGTGATAGTCCAGGCAGTGAAGGCTGCAACCCGGAATCCGGCTGATAGTTTAAGGTATGAATGATCTAATTCCGGAAGGGTTGAATCTTAAAATAAGTAAGCGAGCGCCATATCCATTCCACCGGGCCAAATCTGAACCACCGAAGCCACGCGGTAGAAATAATCAATTGAACCAACCAGATACCTATAATAAATAAAACCTGTTCTTTCCTTTCCGCCCGGGCAAATAGTCCCAGTCCGTGACCATAAAAAATCAGTGTGCAAATGATGGTTTGTGCCAGGTAGTTGGTTAATGCCGTTCGTCCTACGGCTGCCAGGGGTCTTGTGATTTTTTCAAAGGAAACCGATTTTGAGATAAGCATTAATCCTGCCGCTCTCCAGCCATGCCACATGAGAAAAATAAAAGTTTGAAGGAATATTGCTGCAGGTATCCTGTGTGACATTTGATCCATCCAGCTACCCTGGTATGCTGCAATTTCCTGATCTATTAAATTTTGTGCCGGAAACCAGCTTACCATGGAATTGTCTACTGCCTCCTGTGGCCAATACTTCATAGACCATCCAAAGAAAAGGTAAATCAGCGAGGGAATTGAAAATGCTATAATACCGATCACCAATAACCGTTTGGCATACTATCTTAATGTTTTCTTAAAATTTGTAATTTTTCGTGCCAAATGATCCAAATCTTCCAGGAGAATATCTTTTGTCTTTTTCTGCTCTTATAGCTCACGCATTTTCCATTTTCCCCGCCGGAAAATCAGAAAGACAACGATTGTCATAACAGATTCGGCTATTATAATTGCGTAATATACTCCCTTTTCCCCAAATCCTGAAGGTATTGCCAGGAAATAGGCAAGGGGAATCTCCAGCATCCAAAAACAAAAGAAGTTTATTTTCGTTGGAGTGAGTGTGTCACCGGCACCGTTAAAAGCCTGAACCAGTACCATTCCCATGGCGTAAAATATGTACCCATAGCTGATGATCCTGAGGCAAGATGCACCCGAAGCAATTACACTATCGTTGTCAATAAAAAGCTTAATGAAAAACGCCGGGTTCAAAATAAGGAAAACGGTGATCAATCCTAAAAATGCCATGTTGGCATAACCGGTCAACCAAACAGAACGTTCAGCTCGTTTGGGTTTTCTTGCTCCAAGGTTTTGACCCACCAGGGTAGCTGCTGCATTTGCAAGACCCCAGGCCGGTAGCAGGGAGAAAAGGATAATACGGATGGCAATGGTATATCCTGCAAGGACTTCACTTCCGAAGACGGCGATAATTCTTACCAGTCCAATCCAACTTGATGTAGCGATGATGTTTTGTCCAATCCCGCCCAATGAAACCTTGATCAGCTTTCTCATAACACTGAAATTCAGTTTAAGGTGTTTAAGAATTAGTTTTACTCTTTTTTTACCATGGAATAGCAGGTAAAATTGATAAAGTACTGCCAATCCCCTGCCGATATTAGTTGCGATAGCGGCTCCTTTAATACCCAGTTCCGGAAAGGGGCCCAAGCCAAAGATGAGGCAGGGATCAAGAATGATGTTGAACAAATTAGCCATCCAGAGAACCCTCATGGAAATAGCTGCATCGCCGGCACTCCGGAAAATAGCATTAATAATAAACAAGAGCATTATTACTACATTACCCCCAAGCATGATACCGGTATAATGGTATCCGGATTCAACAATTTCAGGAGTGGCTCCCATGATCCTGAGAAATTCCCGGGCAAGGAAAATCCCTGGTATGGCAATAAATAATGAAATCCCGATTCCTATGGCAATGGCCTGAACGGCGGCTGTGGATGCTCCTTCCGAATTCTTTTCACCAATCCTTCGTGAAACTATTGCCGTTGTTCCGACACTTAACCCTAATCCAAGAGCGTATATAATGGTTAATAATGATTCGGTAATTCCAACGGTCGCCACCGCATCGGAACCGAGCTTTGACACAAAGAAAATATCAACTAGGGCAAAGATCGATTCCATCACCATTTCCAAAACCATGGGAATGGAAAGCAATAAAATAGCACGACCCAGTCTTCCCTCCGTAAAATCCATTTCCGTTCCCCGGATGGATTCAACGATATCTTTCAGGATTTTTTTAAACCTGGAAACGTCAGCATGGTGTACTGAAGTTATATTTCCTTTATTGCTTGCAATCTTTTTCACGAGTATCAAAAGAAATGAGTTTTCAAAAATGGTTACTTTTATTCAGATTACCATAAGGTGGTTTGGAAAAATTTTAATTTGAAGAATAACCCAGTCAGGCTAAAGAAAATTTGTAATTTTCTGTAACCTTTTTGTTTAATCCAAGTCTTAATTTATGAAGTTTTTTAACAGCAATAACTTGGATCCCATTTCCGACAAAGCATTAATGCTTAAAGTAAAAGCCGGTGATATTGATAAACTCGGGCTTTTATATGAAAGGTACAATAAGAGCCTGTTTGGTTTTTTCCTGCGTATGTCGGGCAGTACTGAGGTTAGTGAAGATCTGGTACAGACTGTTTTTTACCGTATCCTGGAAAAGCGGCGACAATATAAGGGAAAGGGTAAGTTTACATCATGGATGTACCAGATTGCCCATAACTTATGGTCTGATTCTTATAAAAAAAATAAAAGATTGAGCAATACAAATGATTTTGATCACTGGGATTTAAAGGAAGGTTTGAGTATAGACGAACAAATCGCGAAGGAAGAACAACTCCGGCAATTAAAATATGCACTGGATACTAACAAGGAGGAGTTGGTAATACCGTTAAGTAATCCTGGTGAGCCGGGAACTTTAGAATGCAGCCTGATTTCCGGATCGATCGAAGTTACCGGTTATAATGGTAATGATGTTGTAATTCAAGCTGTACAGAGGAGTACAAAAATTAATGTGAAACTAGAGGAATTAGAAGTTGATGTCGATGTTGATTATGACAACGTAATAAGGAAAGAAAAACCGGAAATAATAAAGGGGTTAAGAAAAATTTCTACTGGATCTTTTGATTTAAGAGCTGAAGAAAAGAATAATAAAATAGAGGTTAGTTCCAAGACCTTTAATCAAACAATTGATCTTACAATCAAAGTTCCTGCAAATTTTTCACTTGAACTGCGTACCGTTAATAATGGTCATATCAAAGCTGATAATGTAACCGGAAATCATGAAATAAGAAATATTAACGGAAGTATTACTCTTTATAATATTTCCGGTTCGGTACTCGCGAATACGGTTAACGGAGAAATATCCGTTGTCTTTAATTCGGTCGAACCTGATACACCTATGTCGTTTACAAATATGAACGGTAATATTGATGTTACACTACCGGCCAATGTAAAGGCTACGGCAAAAATGAAATCAAACATGGGTGATATTTATACCGATTTTGATATGGAAATCGAAAAGCGAAGAGTTGAAAAAGACGATTCTGAGGAATCAGGCACGTACAAAATATCCATTGAAGACTGGGTTTACGGAAAAATTAACGGGGGAGGGCCAGAATTTACTTTTAAGAGTTATAATGGTAATATTTACCTCAGGAAAAAGCAATAGAACTGCATTATAACTAGCCCCCGGCTTCAGCCGGGGGATTGGAGAAACAAATGTAATTGGTGGCGCAACTGCCATTGCTGCCAGGAGGTAAAAGCTATACATGCGCCACAATATGCTAGCCTTTCCGGGTTTTTCAGAAGGCTCACGATTATAACAAAAACATAATCAATCTCCAAATTTAAAATTAATCCTAAGTCCGAACCTGCTATACTTACCATTTTCAAATCCGAAGAAGATGCCTGCATCAGCTACCAGGAAAATATCACTTAACCCGTATCCCAGCTCCATATAATGGTTGAAATCGGGCAAATGTAAATAGCCGGCATAAAGATTTTCCCGCCATAATCGCCGGCTGAAAAAAGGTAAACGTTTTAGGACTAAAAAGAATGTGGAATATTGCAGGTGTGCTTCAATAAAATACTCTGGTGTACTGTATCTGTAATACTCTAAAAGCATAAAGGCATTCTGAAAACCATTAAACCGAACAGGGATCTCATGTGTGTTAAAATGCTTGAAATCGGGGAAATGGATATGTTTTTGATTCAGGTACACGCCGGTTTTAACATTCCAGCCCAGCTCTGAAAAGATACCCAAATCTACCGTTTGGTCCATTCCAAATTCCAGGTAATCAAAATTCGCTGAACTTTGGAAAATATCTTTAACTCCTTTAGTGTATATAACTCTAAAAGTCGGGTAAATGGAATTTACCATTGTCTTCACTCCGTTTTTTACCCGGTAGAAATATTGGGGTGTGTAGTTGATGTTGAGTGTAAACGAAACACTTTTTTGATCATACAACGGATAGTCTGACAAGTAGGGATTATCGGGTAGGTTGGGTGTATATTCACGTGTTTCACGGTAGAAGAAAGAAAAATCGGTAGAATTTTCAATGTGATTCCTGTAGGAATAATTGAAATGTGTAATCAATTGTACTCCATTTGCCGGATCGAACTCATTTTTTAGATTTAGAAAAGATTGTTCGAACAGCTTTATATAGTTTTTCCTGAAATACAGTGAGCTTATGGTATTCAGACCTGGACTCATGCCGGATTCGGAATTAAAATCATTCGTTCCTTTTCCGAATTTCAAAACAACTTTTCCCCGGTTCAAGGGGGCATATGAAAGCTGATTTTCAATTTTCCAAATAATTGCCTTGCGGTTAAAAGCATAACCGGCAGTAGGACTAATCCGGTAAAACCTGCCTGGTTTAAATTTTCTGGTCATGCTAAATCCCTGATGAATACTCCAGCCATCCACGGTATTAAAACCAACATTGTTTAAACCAAGCAAACCTTTATAATGAAATGTTAGTGCAGAGTCTTTCGAATAAAAGGTTTTTCCACCCAGCAAGCTTTCAAATAATTTCGTTTTTCTTTTTTCCCCATCGTTGGTAGTATCGGATTCATCTGGTTTCCCGGATACTGCCAATTCAATGGAGTCCCTAATCTTATATCCAAAAATTTCGTCTTTTGTTAAAGGGACAGGACGGATCCTTTCCCAATAAATACTGTCTTTTTTATCTGCATCCTTTTCAATTTCATACATTGTCTTTTCTTCGATCTCCAATGATTTTTCTTCTTTTTTCTTCAACTTATCAGATTCCTGTTTCGATAAGCGGGCAAGCTTTATCATATCCCTGGTGGTCATATCTTCCTTGTTCAGGATCTTTTCAATTTTCCGGGTGGATTTTGATTGTTCCTGTTCCCTGGGGGTTTGATATGTCACTGTGTCATAGTATTTCTTTTCAATTTCTTTAAAAGCTACAGA
>JAUWBB010000278.1 GCA_030605195.1 Bacteroidota bacterium | reverse complement strand
GTCCGCTGCGTGAAAGACGAGTGACAATTCTAATCGTGTATCAAAGAGAAAAGCGACCAACAGCTAAAAAGCGCTGAAAGTCGCTTTTTTTCTACGTGAACCCGGGGGAATTTGAATATCCAACATCCTGACTACATATCAATATTCCTCAATTTATCTTCTGTTCTTTTAAGTTCTTTTGTTATATCAGCCTTAATGTTTTGGTATTTTATCCTGATGTTTGAAGTAAGCTCCCTGTAATACTCTATGCCATTCATTAAATTGTTTTTGAAAGTATCAAAGTACTTTATTTGTTTATCGGTAAACGGTTTTTGAGTTTTATTTATCCTGTTTTTCAAATAGTCAATATACATGGTGATCTCTTTAATGAACATATTCGGCCGGGTTTTACTATCCAGAATATTGATATTTCCGTATATATGATTTACCATGTCTTTTAATGATACGGGTTTATAAAAATGTGCCATATTGGGACCTGGACATACAGACACACCTTTACCTTCAACTTTCGTTTCAATTCCATTTGCTAACAAGGCTGAAGTTCCAAGACCGACACAGATACATGATTTATCGACAATTTCACTATATTTTTTGTTATACTCATCCAGGCTAAAATTTTTTGTTTCAATTTCTTTTCGTTTCAAGTTTTGATATCGGTATGATGCTGTGCAAATTGGCTTATTCGTGAATTCCGAATTGAAAGTCAGAAATTTATTGGGACAAGAACTTCCCGGTTTCCCTTTTTCTATTAATTGCTGTTTTTCAATGTCTTTTGTGTTCCCTTTCACACTGTTAAAAGGAATACCCATAGGAGAAATATCACTCAAATATAGATCTTCTTCCTTTGCCTTGCATAATAAATCAATCGTATTATTATCAACATTTGTAACCTCCGGTACCACAAGAAAAGGAGTAGCCCAGCCAACCCCATCGACCTTATAATAATCGATAAGAAATTGATGTTCCTCAGCGGTTCCAATACCTCCCTGAGTAGTAATTTTTATATTCAGTGGAGTTTCCGTAAAAGGACGGTTTTTATTCTTAAGCGCTTGAACAAGAATTTCGTGAGCGGTTTGAATAAGTGTCTCTCTATTCTTTTTAAATTCTTCTAAAATAGGTCCCAGAAGATAACCATCGGAAGCAAAAGTATGTCCGCCACAGTTTAAGCCCGACTCAATCCGATACTCCGAGACCCACAATCCTTTTTTTGCCAGAAATTTTCCCTGAATTATAGCCGACCTGTAATCGCTTACCTTTAATATGATTTTCTTTTTTATAAACCCTTTTTCATCAGGATAAAAATCGTCAAAATTTTCAATATAACCATATAATCTCGGGTGCATTCCCGCAGAAAAAACGATGGATGATTCCAGATCGCTTAAAGCAAAACCCCGTAAAGCAGCGTGTGCATCATTGTATTCGGCAGGAAGCTCTTCATTTTTCCCATTATAATTGGTCTTGTCAAGTTTTGTCATGATGTTCACGTCTATTGAACCAATTGACAAATTTTCTTTTAGCCAATTTTGTATTTTTTTCACACGGTCGCTGCCTTGTAATATTTTATTGTATTCCTGAATTAGTTTGGAATAAGCAGGCAGCATTTCCAAATGTTTTTTCAATTCGCTACCCTTTTCAAGAGCAGAGTTTTTAAGCTCTTCAAATTTTTCTATGACAATTTTATCAATAAGGTTTAAGTACGCGGTTATTCTTTTTGCCCGGGAATCTTCTGTTTTGTTCGAAATGGCTTCAAAAGGAATATTAAGTTTCAGGCTGTGAAACTCCCTCATTTTTTCCATAAGCAGATCATCAACCAGTGATATTACCGATGAAATCCCATACTGGGCGACTTTTACTGGAGTATCAATTGTAAAACCAATTCCCATTACCGGTATATGAAAGGTGTGTGCAAACCTTCGATTCATAAATTTTTTTTAAACTGTTTTTATGAGCAGGTAAAAGTAGGGCTTATTTTTGTTTTAATGAAAGGAAATTTGATAAACCGTTACCTGGCATTATTTTGGATGCCTGATAATCGTAGAACTACTTTCCTGCCGAAGGCATTCCTGCGGAAGAAGGGATTCATATGGGAGAAGAGTCGTTTTTTACTAGTGGGTTTAAAAATATGCTGCAAGAGAAAAATCATAAGGGACTTTTACCTTATTTCTAATCGACATCCGGTATCAATCCCCGGTATCAACGTTTGTAATCGGGGATTTTTTGCTATCTGCCTTGTTACCAGGGACTTCGCTCCTGGCTATTGTTGTTTAGCCCCTCCGGGGCAAGGAACCGTACAGTCGATCCAATGTTTTTGGGCGAGGCCCGTCCGCCTCCCGATACCCGATAGTTATCGGGTATCGGGTTTGCGGTCCGACGGATGAGCGAAAGGTTTTTATTGATACGATTATCGAGCTTTCCGTCAGACCCTAAGGGTTTCTTACGCAAGAATGTAGTATGAGCATCAGCCATTATCATAATTATGTTTGCCTCTTAATATCCTATGGCATAAAACTAAGGGTTTTAAGGTTTTCTTCTTCGGAATTCGGAGCAGATGATGGCTGTTGCTACTGAAACATTCAGGGAATCAATTCCTTTTTTTTCACCCGGATAACTTGGAATGAACAGTTTTTCGGTGATGTATGGAAAGTATTTTTCTGAAAGTCCCTGGGCTTCATTTCCCATCAGAATAAGTCCTGCAGGACTTAAGGGTAAATCGTAAACAGATTTACCATCCGGAAATGTTCCATATACCGGCAGTTTAAACCGGGCAAATTCCTTCAGAAAATTGACTAAATCACAATAAAACACTTTAACCTGTAACATTGCACCCATACTGGCCTGAATCACTTTTGGATTGTATACATCAACCGTATCAGGCGAACAAATAATATTTCGAATGCCAAACCATGCGGCAACCCTAACGATTGTACCTAAATTTCCCGGGTCCTGGACATCATCCAGAACAAGACTGAGCCCGTTGCTTAATTCGTCATAATCAAGAGTAAATGATGACTTCTTTATAATAGCCAATACATTGTGAGGTGATTTTAATGAACTGATCTTTTTCAACTCATCTTTCTTTATTTCTGATAATTGATTGGTTTTTTCCCTGAGAACAGGTGACAACGTATCTATCCATTTTTTTGTTGCATAAACATCAGTAATTCCCCATGTTGAATGTAAAAATTCATCCACCAGTTTATCTCCTTCAATAATAAATTGTTCGTGGATGTCCCGGCACTTTTTAATCCTTAAGGAATTTATGTGTTTGATAGTGTTTTTGGTCAGCATTTTTTTGTGGTTAGGGTTGTTTGGTATAGTGTCAAGTCAAAAGCTTGCCACGTGAAATGCGATGCTTGCCCTGTTCACCCCGTTGGATTTATGTATTTATCCTACGGGGTGAAATTTGAGGTACGAAAACATTTCATCATGGAAGGAGCATATTTCACTGTGGTTCTTAGTATCAGTTGATTTCTCAGGCAGTTTGTTACCCCTGGTATTAAGAACGCTGTTGTTTAGATTTGTAGCTAAGTAAACATATCCTTTTTTAGCCATTGAAAATGCACAGAATAATTGCGAACGGAGTGAAGCAATCTTCCTTGGATTACCGTAATGTGTAAAAGTAGTTTTATTAATCTACTAATTTAAACTTAAGCAGTTTGCTTCGTCACTCCGCTCCTCGCAAATTCGTTTTTTTATTAGTCTTATCGGGTTATTGCTGCGTTCCTTGCTCTTATATCTTTTTTTTCCTTCTCCCTGTCGCCCTACCTCCCAGTCTTCCTTTCTCTCAGTTCCCCCATCTCCCTTTCACTCCGTCTCATTCACAGACCCTGCCAGGTCTTTCAGACGTTGGCGGGTCTGCGTCCAGCCGAATACAATTCGGCTCTACATTTCGCCTCTTAACCAACTGTCTTTTTGCGTACTGCGTACTGCTTCCTGTTACTGCTACTGTCACTTCTTATTCCTTAACCAAATATTTTCCTGTTTCTTTATCTCCAAATGTCAAGAGCTTTAAATATTTTCAATCAATAATTTTTAATTTTTAATTTTTAATTAAATAGCGTAGCTATGTTCTTATATTTGCCAATTGGTTTCTCCCGGTAATTACTATGCAAATTTTGAAATTATTCAACTTAAATAAAAATATTTTTTCTTATTACCTTAGGTTTTTCCTTCCGGCAGTTATTTTTGTCGTTACTGCCTGCAATCCCACAAAACATATTCCGGAAAACCGGTACTTGTTAAATAAGTATTCCATCGAAAACAATAACAAGGAAATCAAAAAGGATGAATTACGAAATTACATAAAACAAAAATCCAATAAACGGATACTTGGATTAAAATTTCATCTTTCCCTGTTTAATCTTTCCAAAAAGGATAAAAACAACTGGTTTAATAATTGGTTAAGGACCATTGGAGAAGCTCCGGTTGTTTACGATGAGTTTCAAACACAAAAATCCAAAAAGCAGTTGAATACATTTCTGTCTCACAAAGGTTATTTTCATTCGGTTATAACCGACTCGGTTACTTACCGGGGAGAAAAGGCCAGAATTAAGTACGAAATTGTTACCGG
>JAUWBB010000193.1 GCA_030605195.1 Bacteroidota bacterium | reverse complement strand
GGGAGTCTTTCAAATATTCTCCAGAATGAATAACTGTAAAATCCATCGTATTTAAACCGATGGTAAACCCGAAATGAAGCGGCTTTTTATCATAGGCAGGATCATTCTTCGGTTTTTGCTTTTGAGAAAAAACCACAAGGGGTAAACAGGTTAATATTAGAATCGGTAATCGTTTCAAATTGCCTGAAACAGGTTTATTAAAGATGTGAAGCACATGGAATAACCTATTTTATAAACAGAATATCTGTAAATATAGTATTTCCGCGATTTAAAAAGAATTACAATAAAGGAGAGATACGATGCTGTCGGATGTTTCCATCCGACAGTTAATAATATGGCAAGATTTTAATTACTCCAGTATTCAATGTCAGGTGGAAACACCTGACATCATGTAAATAAAGGAGAGATAGGTTTGGCTTCTAACCTTCAATATATTTTTCAATAGCCTGGTCATATTCCTTTTTCAAGTCACAAATAAACCCAAAGGAAATATCATCGACCCGGCAATCACCTTTTGTTACATGTCCCAGGGTAAAGAACGGCATATCCTGGTTCAGCATAAAATCGATAAACTCTGTTTCCCTTGAAGGCGCAACGGTCACGATCACCCTGCTTTGGGCTTCACCAAAAAGGAATGCATCTTTTCTGATTTCAGCATCGGTGGTAATATCAAATCCAAGGCATCCGGGCATACCTGATTCAAGCAAGGTTATGAATAATCCTCCCTCCGAAATATCATGAGCCGAACGAACAAGACTGAACCGGATTATATCCATAACCACTTTATGTACTTTATGTTCAAAATCGAGATCAAAATGAGGTGGTGGGGATTCCTTAATACCATGATACGAAACAAGATACTCTGAAGAGGAAATATCATTCTGTGACCTGCCAATCAGAAATATCATATTGCCCTTGTTTTTAAACGACATGGTCATGTGGTTATTTTTTTCCTTTAATAACCCCAGCATCCCGATGGTTGGTGTCGGAAACACGGGCTCCACCTTTCCATCGATAGATGACTGGTTATAAAAACTCACATTCCCTCCGGTTACCGGTGTTCCGAATTTCCGGCAAGCCTTGCCCATACCCTTTACTGCTTTAACAAACTGCCAAAAAACTTCAGGGTTATAAGGGTTTCCAAAATTGAGGCAGTTCGTGATGGCTACCGGTTCTCCGCCCGAACAAACGATATTTCTTGCTGCCTCGGCTACCGCTATCTGTGTTCCCTTATTTGGGTCAGCCATAACATACCGGGAATTACAATCAACCGTAAGAACCAGGGCGCTCCGCGTACCTTTAATATTTACCAATCCTGCATCCGACGGAAAATTGGTCGACATATTATTCGTACGAACCATGGTATCATATTGCTCATATACCCATCGTTTCGAAGCAATATTTGGATTCCGGATTAGTGTAAGCGCAACCTTTTTAAAATCATCAGGTTCAGGCATGCTGTGGATCGAAAATTTTTTATATTCATTATAATATGCCGGCTTCTTGTACTCTCTTTCATACACGGGAGCACCGCCACCCAAAACCAAAGTAGAGGCAGGGACATCAGCAACCAGTCTATCATTCATATAAAAATACAAACGGTCTTCTGCAATTACTTCACCAATAATGACACAGTTGATATCCCACTTATCAAAAACCTTTTCAACGATTTTTTCTTTGCCTTTTTCAATTACAACCAGCATTCTCTCCTGCGACTCGGATAAAAGAATCTCGAACGGTTCAATATTATGTTGCCGTAATGGCACCTTATCCAGGTTGATTTTCATTCCATGTTCTCCTTTAGCTGACATCTCGGATGTTGAACAAATAATTCCGGCTGCCCCCATATCCTGCATGCCGACTATGGCGCCCGTTTGGTTCAACTCCAAAGTAGCTTCAAGCAAAAGTTTTTCCTGAAAAGGGTCCCCAACCTGGATCGATGGTATATCATCTGCTGAATCTTCCGTTATATCAGCCGATGCAAAGGTCGCACCATGGATACCATCCTTTCCTGTTGAAGATCCGACAATATAAACCGGGTTCCCCACTCCCTTCGCCACAGCCGAGATTAGCTCATCCTTTTTCATGATACCTACTGACATGGCATTCACCAGAGGATTAGTATTGTAACTATTTTCAAAATAAACTTCACCACCAACCACAGGCACACCAAATGAATTACCATAGTCCCCGATGCCTTTCACCACACCTTTTATTAACCATTTGGTCCGGTCAAGGTTTATATCTCCAAATCGTAAAGAATTTAACTGTGCTACGGGTCTGGCGCCGGTTGTGAAAATATCGCGGTTTATCCCGCCTACACCCGTTGCCGCACCCTGGTAAGGCTCAATGGCACATGGATGATTATGCGACTCGATTTTAAAAGCACAAGCCAATCCATTTCCAATATCCACCAAACCGGCATTTTCCTCTCCTGCTTCAGCAAGCAGATATTTTCCTTTGCGGGGAAGGGTCTTTAACCACTTAATAGAGTTTTTATAAGAGGCATGTTCTGACCACATTACAGAATAAATGCTCAATTCAGTATAATTTGGTATCCTGCCCAGGATTTCTTTTATCTTTTCAAACTCCTGCGGCTCCAGCCCTAATTGTTCAGCAGTTTCAAGCGTTACCTTCATCTCTGACATATCAACGGGTTATTGAAGTTATTAATCAAAGCAAATATAATTAACAAAAAATTCATAGCCTTATTTTTTAACTTTTTTATATTTTTGCCAACTAACTTTTTAAAATTAGCCCATGAAAAAAATCGCCATGGTTACCGGCGCAACATCCGGCATTGGAAAAGCAACCGCCCTTAAGCTGGCTGAAAATCATTTTGACCTCATTATAACAGGAAGGCGAAAAAAATACCTTGATTCTTTGAAAGATCAAATTTTAAAAAAGTACAGTGTACAAGTGTTGGTATTGAATTTTGATGTCAGAAACAGGGAGGAAGTAAACCAGGCTATCCATAACCTTACCGAGGATTGGAGAAAAATAAATATCCTGGTTAACAATGCCGGTCTGGCTGTCGGACTGGATTTCATCCAGGAAGGAGATCATAATGACTGGGAAAGGATGATCGACACCAACATCAAAGGACTTTTATACGTAACACGTGCAGTTGCTCCCCTGATGATAAAACATGGAAAGGGCCATATCGTGAACATTGGATCCATTGCAGGAAAGGAAGTATATGAAAAAGGTAATGTTTATTGCGGCACAAAGTATGCGGTGGACGCCATTACCAAAGGTATGAGAATTGATATGCTGAAGCATGGCATCAGGGTAACCTCTATTTGTCCCGGCCTGGTCGAAACCGAATTTTCCATTGTCCGGTTTAAAGGCGATAGCGAAAAGGCTAAAGTACCATACAAAGGCATAACTCCACTTACAGGGGAAAACATTGCCGATGCCATTATCTATGCCGTCACAAGACCACCCCATGTAAATATCAACGACATGGTCATTATGCCGACAGCTCAGGCAAATTCTTCCTATATTCACCGTGAATTTTAACATAGCAAAGGGCTACAAACAAATGATAAACTATCCAATTGTTAAATTGTTACTTGTCCCTTTGGGAAATTGTTGAAAACAGCGCATAGGGCAAAGGATGTAGAGCCGAATTGTATTCGGCTGGAACCCGGAATTTGAACGTTTGGTTGGAACGAAGTGGAGACCAAACTTCACGAGCAGGTGGTGGGAAGGCTTGTGGGAGTGAGTAAACCGAAAACTATGGTAATGTCGAACACTGGCAAACCTTAAATCCTAAAACACCATAACACTTTAACACCTTAACACTTAAACACTTTAACACCATAACACTAAAACACATTAACAATTCAACAATTCAACAATTCAACAATTCAACAATTTAACAATTTAACAATTCAACAATTTAACAATTCAACAGTTTAACAGTTTAACAATTCAACAATTTAACACAAACACTTAATAACTTACCCAACTCTGATTATACATGAATGAGCATATGAACTTTCTGGTTCTTGCCACAAAACGGCAAAGTGTCCGTGGATACCTGGATAAACGAGTCGAAAAGGAAAAGGTTGAGCGATGTCTCGAGGCTGCCCGGCTGGCCCCTTCAGCCTCTAATTCCCAGCCCTGGTCTTTCATTGTTATTGACAATCCGGAATTAAAAAACGCTGTGGCTGACCAAACTTCAAATAAGATGTTGCCTTTAAACCATTTTACAAAACAGGCACCTGTCATAATCGCCATCGTCCTTGAAAAAGCAAAAGTTATATCACAAATTGGAGGGAACATTAAAAACAAAGAATTTCCCCTGATTGATATCGGGATTGCTGCTGAACATATTTGTCTTCAAGCTGCATCAGAAGGCCTTGGGACATGTATGCTGGGATGGTTTAATGAAAAGAAAGTAAAACAATTGTTGAATATCCCGTCAAGAAAAATAGTTTTATTGATCATTACCCTGGGTTACCCTTCAAATAACAGGATCAGGCTAAAAAAGCGAAAAGAGCTGAAAGAAATCGTCCGGTATAATTCTTACAGGTAATTTTCAACTCGTCGGACGACTGGAGTAGTCTGACGAGTATTTTAAACCAAACCACCGTCAGGGTTGATAACCACTGACGGGGTTAATAAGCCATTTACCCTTTCGGAGGTTTTGTACCCCGAAAGTGGTTTAAATGGCTGAATCTCCTCCTCTTCTTTAATCCGTACCAGAAAATGAAAATGGTTTTTCATCAAACACCAGGCATACGTATCAGCGATAAGCTCGACATATTTAAAATATAACTCCATAAAATAGGAATAATTATCATTTGACCGAAACAAATCCATACCATCTATTCCCCTGTTATAAATGTGGTAATAGTACCCGTATTCTATCGGTTCAATTTTTTGCATGTTTTTCTATTTCCTGACTCTGCCAGGTCCTTCGGACACTGGCAGGTCGTTAAGTCAACCATTTTTAT
Organism: Bacteroidota bacterium; assembly: GCA_030605195.1. GTDB lineage: Bacteria > Bacteroidota > Bacteroidia > Bacteroidales > VadinHA17 > CAZEWS01. Next base: position 1,359 of record JAUWBB010000193.1, on the reverse strand, counting down.
TAGCTCTTATTCTTAAATGTCAATCCTGCGCTTTCCAAAACTTCAATTAATTTTTCCTCTTCATTTTCCCAGCATAACTCTTCAGCAGCTTTCTCCAGATTCTTTTTCCATTCTCTTCTTTTATCTTCCGAATCAAGCATAAAGTTTAATTTTTCTGCAATATGTTTTGGTTCATGCGAATCAATTAATTCGCCTATTTCATAATTCCTGATGATTTTTTCCACTTCCACCAATTTCGATGCAAGAACAGGAACCCTCGCTTGAATATAGTCGAATAATTTATTGGGAAGGCTGTACCTGTAGTTCAAATTTGTATCTTTATCAAGTGTCAAGCCAACATCTCCTAACGAGGTATATTCAAGCAGTTTGGCATATGGCATTTTATTTATAAACAATATCTTTCCACTCAAATCCATTTGGTCTAGGCTTTTTTTCAGTTGATCCATTACGTCACCCTCACCGATGATCAATAAAATGGCGTTTTCAACGTATAACATTGCCTCAACAGCTTCTTCTGCACCCCTTTCAATATTTATGCCCGATCCTTGCAATATTAAGATTCGCTTCCCTTCCGCTATCCCCAATTCAGATCTGGAAGGTTTATTCACGGGCTTCCATCCAGGCGAAAGGTTCCTGACCACTTTAACCTCCCTGTTATACTCTTCCTTGTAAAGATCAGCAATCGACTGGCTTACAGTATATATGTATTTCAGGTTCGGAAATATTCGCTTTTCAATCCACTTCCAAATTCCCTTTACTATTTTGCGATCCTGAAGTTCCGGAACCCCCGTAAAATATTCATGTGAGTCATATACCAAAGGGATTCTTTTTATACGCGAAACAAGATAATTTGCAGGCAAGGTGTCCAGATCATTGGCAAGTAACAGATCCATTTTCCTGAAAAGCAGATAAAAAAACAACCGGAAATTAAAGCATGCATAGAACAAAGCTCCCCTGTTAAAAACCATCCTAAACCGTTTGATTTTAAACGGATTTGTACCAACAGGTAAACTCCCCTTCCTAATACGTCCTACCAGGGCAACCAAAACACCCGAGGAAAGGATAGTCCGTGCTACTTTATTTACCCTCTGATCGGTGATAATATCATTCGTGACGGATATATATATTTGCTTTGCCATAAATAAAGGTATTCAACCTCATATTTGTCTATGCTGCAATTTGCCAAAAAGCTCAGAAAATGTTTAAAGCCGTTAAGATTTTACTTTAGGTTTATTTTTATATCGAATTAACGCTAATTTAACCCGGTTAATTTACAAAATAAGAAAAAAATTAACATGATTAACAAAGAACATAACTTCGTAAAGTAATTAAAAAGGTTAATACTATTCAAATGAAACT
>JAUWBB010000283.1 GCA_030605195.1 Bacteroidota bacterium | reverse complement strand
TGTAATTCGGTAAATGTACGGCCAATAATTTCTTTACGTGTATAGCCTAATTTATTCAGAAAGGCGTCGTTTACATCGATGTATTTCGCATCCTTAAAAGTACTGATTGTCATTAAAGCCGGATTGGAATGGAATGCCTTGTAAAATTTCTCCTGTTCCTGTTCGGATACCTCTGAACGCTTCTTAAGTTCTGATTCTAAAATCTTAACCTGGTTCTTTAATTCGGAAATAGAGGCAAGAAGTTCTTCAGTTGAAGGTTTTTCACTCATTTCTTTCTTTGATTTTTTATGAGTTCAAACAATAATAAACTCCTCCCTAATATATTAAGGTCAAAAAAAAAAATTAGAATTATAGTCAATATATGCGTCTTGGTAATAAACCTTTGAATATATGAAAAAATACTAAAAAAACAATGGTTTTAAACATTTTGATGGAAATTAATAAACATTAATAATCCCCTTTCCTTTACCGGTAATCACTCCAATTATCCTGGCTTCACTTACCCCGAGGTTGTGAAGATCCCGGGCTAAATTTTCAGCGTGTTTTTCGGGGAGAAATATTAAGAGGCCACCGGAGGTTTGAGCATCTGAAAGGATGATTTGTTGAATTTGTGTCACTTCTGCGCCCCACTTGATCGATTTGGTAACAAATTTTAAATTGTTATATGTTCCTCCGGGTATGATGTTGGCTGAAGCAAAGTTATAAGCTTCCGGAATAACCGGAATTCTATCAATGTATATTTCAGCATCAACTTTACTCGCCCTTGTTGTTTCAAGTAAATGGCCAAGTAATCCAAAACCGGTTACATCGGTGCAGGAATTAACAGGGTAGTTCATCATGATTTGAGCAGCCGTTTTGTTTAAGGTGCTCATTATTTTGGTAGCCAGGCCCACCGTTTCCTGATCCGCCAAATCTTTTTTTATGGCCGTGGTTATTATGCCCAGTCCAATCGGCTTGGTTAGTAAAATAACATCACCGGGTTGAGCATTTGCATTCGTTAAAATTTTCTTTGGGTGAACTTTACCCGTAACCACCATGCCGAATTTTGGTTCATTATCTTCGATTGAGTGACCTCCAAGGATACTTATTCCAGCTTCTTTGGCTTTATCATTAGCGCCTTTAAGGATGGTTTCCAGGACTTCAAGCGGCAAACGATTGACCGGAAATCCAACAATATTTAAAGCAAACAGTGGTTGAGCTCCCATGGCATAAATGTCACTAAGTGCGTTTGCCGCTCCAATGGCTCCAAAAAAATATGGGTCGTTTACCATTGGGGTGAAAAAATCGATCGTTTTAACAATCGCGGTATCTTCATTCAGTTTATAGACCGCTGCATCATCGGAAGTACTTACTCCAACCAACACATTTGGGTCGTCGGGAATTGGATTATCCCTGATAATCTTTTCAAGAACCTGTGGTTTCAATTTACAGGCACAACCTAACCCATGTGTATATCGCGTTAATTTAATTTTTCCCGGAGTCGAAGGAGTAAAATTACTTGTATCTGTATTTTGAATGATACGTTGATAAGCCTCAACAATTTGACCGGCTGCCTGATCTATTTCCCGGGGGGTTGTGAATCTGCCTGTAGAAAACCTTATGGCGCTTAATGCTTCTTCATATGAAACATTCATGGCAGTTAACACACTTGAAATTTCTGTTTTATCTGAATGACAGGCTGCCCCGGCGGATGCGGCAATGTTTTCGAGTTCTGAAAGGAGAGTATTGGCGTCAATATTTTTGAAACTGACGTTCAAAGTATTCGGCAGGCACAAATCAGGATTCCCGTTTACTTTTAAATCTTTAATTCTTTCCGATAGTTTTTGCAGCAGGCGGTCTCGCGTTGATTTAAAAAAAGAATGGTTTTTGTTAATGTCCCGTTTTGCAATTTCACATGCTTTCCCGAACCCGACGATTTCCAGGACATTTTCAGTTCCTGCACGTAGGTTTTGCTCGTGGTCAGCGCCGTGAATTTGTTTTTCCAACCGTATACCTCCGCGGATATAAAGAGCCCCAATTCCTTTGGGGGCATAAAATTTGTGGCCGGCTACAGAAAGAAGATCGACATTTAATTCGTTAACATCCACAGGTATTTTCCCTATCGACTGAGCTGCATCGGTATGTACGGCTATCTGATGTTTCCGGGAAATGCTTGTTATACTAACAATAGGTTGAATGGTTCCTACCTCATTGTTCGCATGCATTATGGTGATTAAAATAGTTTGTGGGGTAATCGACTCCTCAACCTCTTTAACAGTTACTAATCCTGTTTCATCAACAGGCAGATAGGTTATGTCAAACCCTTGTTTTTCAAGATATTTACATACTTCCGTAACGGCAGGATGTTCGATGGCGGATGTAATGATATGATTGCCTTTCGACTTATTGGCAAAAGCAAATCCTTTAATGGCATAATTATTCGATTCGGTTCCGCCACTTGTGAATATAATCTCATCAGGATTACAATTGATCAATTCTGCTACTTGTTTTCTGGCGTTTTCAACAGCCTTTCTTGTCTGAGCGCCAAACCAATGAGAGCTGGAAGGATTACCGAAATAATCCCCCAGGTAAGGTTTCATGGATTCAATAACCTCTTCATGCAAAGGAGTTGTTGCATTATAATCAAGATAGATGTTTTTCATTTTTTGGTATTGAGTTTTATTTGTCTTGATGTTCCCGCCCGTACCGAACGGTACCTGCCCGAAAGAATGGATTCTTTCATTCCCGCCCGGATGACTCCGGTCGGACGGGCAGGCGGGCGTTCGGGCGGGGAATAATTTCGTTTACTTCCGCTCCTAATCTTTAATTCGCAATAACCCAATTGGGACTTGGGTTTTGGGATTTATTTATGCCATAGGCATCCCTTCGGGAGAAATTAGGTCAATTAGGTTAATTTAATTTTTATTTATTTTCTCTTCTCATAATACTTGCAATATTCCCGTAATCCACACTCCTCACATAGCGGTTTTCGTGCCTGACAAACATACCTTCCATGAAGAATCAGCCAATGATGCGCAAGAGGGATGATATTGTCAGGTATGTTCTTAACCAGTTGTTTTTCCGTTTCAAGAGGGGTTTTTGAGTTTGAAACAAGTCCGATTCGTTCTGAAACCCTGAAAACATGTGTATCCACAGGCATAACCGGTTGATTAAAAACAACTGCTGCAATAACATTGGCTGTTTTCCTGCCAACTCCGGGTAGTTTTTGCAAATTATATATATCTGAAGGCACAACTTCGTTAAACTCCTCGACCAGTTTTTTCGACATACCAATCAAATGTTTTGCCTTATTATTCGGATAGGAGCAGCTTTTTATCAACTCGTAGACCTCGTCCGTGGTAGCCTTCGCCATATCTCCGGCTGTCGGGTATCTTGCCAGTAGCTCCGGGGTAATGATATTAACTCTTTTATCGGTGCATTGGGCTGATAATATTACGGCAACCAGGAGTTCAAATGGATCGGTATGTGTCAATTCGGTTTCAGCAACAGGCCGGTGAGCCGTAAAGTATTCAATTACCTTTTTATACCTTTCTTTTTTTGTCATATTATTAAATAAACCGGTGTAAAGATAAACTTTTATTGAATCCGTATTGCGGATTCCGCAAAGGTTGACTACAGGCAAACGTCCGAGATTATCGTTGCATATCATCCCGTAGGGATAGAATGATAATAGGCAGCCATTTTAATGGCTGTGAAATGATAATACAAAATGAAATTACGTCCCGTATGCGGGACTGAAAGAACGAATACCGGTCCTTTGCTCAACAGGGAGATATCGCTTTATGGACAGGAACAGGGAAAAGATCATTTTAACTACCAGATCATCGTGTCGAAAGAAGCAGGTTCCTGCTTATCATTATGCTTGACATAGTTATTCCTTTGTCCCTGTCAAAGGCAGAGGTTTTTTAAAAACGGTTAAAACCGTTTGTAGTTGTGTCGGTTGTCGCAGGGTCCCGCAACTGAAGTTGTGGGTTAATATATTGAAAAACAACCTATAGCTTTAGCTATAGGAACGATACACAGGACTTTACCTGCAAAATATGAAGAAACCGCGTCCGGTTATTTCAGCCGATCCGGCAGGTGAGAGCAGGGAACCGTCCGACCGCTTTAGTCGGTCCGATGGATAAGTGGGGGAGGAATGAAACCACATGTTTCTAAAACGGACTTTAGAAGATTCCAATTAAAAGTACACATACACACCCTATTTTAAGATATATTTGTAATTTAAACAAAAATACCAGCGGTTTGACAATACGGTGCTTCTAAATGCCAAACGCCTCATATAGCTTTGGCGACAATAAATAAAGCGGATGTTCTAGCAAGTTGGAACTATAAGCATATTGTAAATCTTTAGCGGATTAGGAAATACAATTCAATAAATTTCAGAGAAGGTTATCAAATGACAGAAATACGGACACCAAAAGAAATTTTTTATTATGAAAACGACAAGTAGGACAAATTTAGTAAAAAAAATGCG
>JAUWBB010000035.1 GCA_030605195.1 Bacteroidota bacterium | reverse complement strand
GGTAATTTTATAAAAAAATATGGGTTATGATTTTGTGAATTAACCGGGGTAATTTATAAGTTTACAGATCGGGAAATTTTAATCCTAAACCTATGAATGTCCTAATCATCGGATCCGGAGGTCGTGAGCACACACTGGCCTGGAAAATTGCTCAAAGTGATAAACTTACACATCTTTATATTGCACCGGGGAATGCCGGCACTCAACAACTTGGCACCAATGTCGATATTAATATCGGTGATTTTGAAGCCATTGGTGAATTTATGTTGGAAAGGGAGATTTCAATGGTAGTTGTTGGTCCGGAGGCACCCCTGGTGGATGGTTTGCATGATTATTTTCTCGATAACAGCGAATTACACAACATTTCTGTAATTGGTCCAGTAAAGGCAGGTGCGATGCTGGAAGGCAGTAAAAAATTCGCCAACGAATTTATGGCACGATATAAAATTCCAACCGGACAATTCAGAAGTTTCAATACGGAGGAGATCGAAGAGGGATTATTGTATATTGAGACGTTAAAACCACCATATGTTCTGAAGGCTGATGGTCTTGCCGCAGGGAAAGGCGTTCTGATCCTTGATTCCCTTGAAAAAGCCCAAACCGAATTAAAGGAAATGTTAAATGGGAAATTTGGCGAGGCAAGTCGTACCGTAATCATTGAGGAATTTCTTCAGGGAATTGAAGCTTCGGTTTTTGTTTTAACCGATGGGAAGTCTTATGTTATTTTTCCCGAGGCTAAAGATTATAAACGGATAGGTGAGGGGGATACCGGTTTAAATACGGGAGGAATGGGCGCCGTGTCTCCGGTTCCCTTTGCAAATAAAGATTTTATGAATAAAGTGGAAGAACGGATAATCAGGCCAACCATTTCCGGACTTCAGAAAGAACAAATTTTATACAAAGGATTTCTTTATTTTGGTTTAATGAACGTAAACGGTGATCCGTATGTGATAGAATATAATGTTAGAATGGGTGATCCGGAAGCACAGGTGGTAATCCCGCGGGTACAGACTGATCTTCTGGAATTGTTAATTGCAGTAGCAAATAATAAGCTCGGAAAAAAATCTATGGAGACCGATGCCCGGTCGGTTTGTACGGTCGTTTTAGCTTCAGGTGGTTATCCGGGCAACTATGAAAAAGGGAAAGGGATTAATAAGCTTGATGAAGTCAAGGATAGTATTATTTTCCACGCGGGCACAAAAAAAGAGGATAATAAGATAGTTTCCAGCGGTGGCAGGGTTTTGGCCGTCAGTTCCTATGGGAAGGATATGAAGGAAGCCTTAGAAAAATCGTATTTCAGTGCCGGATTGATAAAGTTTGATAAGATGTATTACCGCAAAGACATTGGGTTCGATCTGTAAAACAAAACTTACGAATGATTTTAAGAATTTTTAAGAACATTCAGCCAACCACAATCGTTCTGATTTTTATTTGTGGTGGACTTATTTGGTTAAAGTCTTTTATTTCTCCTTCCGGGGTTGTTTTTTCGTTCGAAACAGACCCCATGCCGCTTTCTCATCTGCTTTACCGGTTTTTACCGGTACAGACCATCCAATCATCGATTTTGGCATTTCTCCTGTGGATAATCCATTCATTTTTACTTGTCCGGTTAAATACAAAATTCTTTTTTCTTAATGAGCGTTCATTTCTGCCTGCTTTTTTTTTCATTCTTGGTTCCGGGATTTTTTTACCCTTGCAAAGATTGAATCCTGTTATTATTTCGAGCTTACTTCTGTTAATTACCATAGAGAGAATATTTATTTCAAACCGGCAGGTAAAAACGGTTTTTAATTTTTTTGATGCTGGTTTGCTTATTGGTATAGGTAGTTTGTTTTATGCAAATTTTATTTTCTATTTTGCAATTGTTTGGATTGGATTGATCCTGATCAGACCTTTCAAATGGAGAGAATGGTTAAGTTCAGTAATTGGATTGGTCACACCGTTTGTCTTTACCGCGTCTTATTATTTTTTGAGAAACGATGATATCATTGACTTTTTCAACAAATGCACAAGGAATATTAATCTTCCATTTGAATATGTTCATTTTGATCTTCCTGTTATTATCCTTCTTTCTTATACCGGTATTTTGATTGTTGTGGCAAGTTTTCAGATGATTTGGATATTTTCAACCAAGAAAGTAAATTCAAGGAAATTTTTCAAACTAGTTTTTTGGGTATTTATTTTAACAATTGGATTCTATTTTGCAATTCCCTCTGCATCCGTTGAATTGCTGATTTTTTTATTCATACCTGTTTCTTACCTCTTAACTAATTTTTTCCTGAGTTTAAAAACACGGTGGTTGGGAGAGATTTTGTTTCTGTTATTTTTTACGGGGATAATCTTTATTCAGCTTTATTAACAGGGTAAATAAAAAAACCTCAGTTTGAACGCTGAGGTTTTATCACGAAGCTTTACGGGTTATCTTATTTTCTTACCAGGGAAATAATTCCAACAGCGAGTCCCTTTTCTCCATCTTTAAACGAGTACTGAATATTATATTGGCCTGTTTTATTGCAAGGAAAGTCAAATGAATTATATATTTTTTCGGTTTGTTGATTATAGGAGCTGCCTAATAATCTGTAATTATCGTAAAGCTGAATTATTCCTTTTCCTTCTGAATTTGCAGAATTACAAATAGTGAACCGGTAATGGGTGGTTTTAACCAAAACAATAGTGGCTTTGTAAACGGGAGCCTCTTTATTCGAATCAACTTTGGGAAGTTTAATAATATAATCTTTCAGATATGTTGTATTTTCTCCGGTGTTAAAGACACAATCATCAACCAGTTTTTCCTCTGACTGTGCCATTATTTTGCACGGAACAGTAAGTAAGGTAGCCAAAAAGAATATGAAAAGAGTTTTCATCTGCAAAAAATCTATTATGGGGTAATAATCAATTTGTTATATATAATTCTAATCATTTTAAATTTCGATTATCATGTTGTGTACTTCTTCGATTTTATTAATAATATTTTCCAGTTGAATTTCGGTCATATGAACAACACTTGTTTCATTTTGGATGATGACCAGCATTCCGTCTTTTTTAACCATTTCCGGTTCACCCTGCTCATATGTAATTTCTACTTTATCAAATTCCTTTTTGACCGTTTCGATATTTTTTATGAGTTTTGCAAATTTTTTATCTTTCTTATATGTATTCAGGATTAATAAAAGGTCATTTAAAACGATTTTTTGCTCCCCGATACTTTCATTTATTTCAGGATAATTATTATCCTTGGCAATCTGGGTAGCCAGGTACATCCCTTCAAACCATAATCCGGTAATAATTAATGCACTCAGATGACTTCTTTCTGTTTCCCTCAAATGCTTATCCATTTTATTCAAGCTGCGAACAGACAAATACTGCAGGGAATCTATGTTATGCCCTGTGGATGCCAATCGTTTTAATGTGTCAAAATCTATATATTGACCAATATTTATATCATCAGCCAGTTGTTTGATGGCAGTGATATAATCAATAGCCGATGATGTTTTTCTGAAGATGTTCAGATATCCCAAATCAGCAACATAAACTCCTATTTTAAAAGCTTTATTGAAATTAGTACTTATATCACTAGCGGAGACGCTTGAGCTCAGGCACTTTTGGGGAAAGGGAACTACTAGAATATTAACCAATGCGACGATCTCAACAGTGGAGGCTATGTTATGAATGACGTCTTCCATAGCGTCCTCGGTTATCTCGATAGGGCCAAGGGCAGCGATTGAGTCGGGAACCACAAATTCATCTTCCACGGTACTTTCTCCGATATTCTTGCATGACACAATCATAATCAGAGACAACAGCCATACGATAACTTGCTTGGTCATTTATTGAATAAGTGATTTTCAAATATTATACAAATATAGAAAAAAAGTAAAGATCAAACATTATATAGGGTGATCAAATTTCTATCCTGAGCTTAATTAATTCGAACAGACCGATTTTAATATTTATATGATTTGATTTCTGAAATTTCTCACTCAACGGACCTAAAATCGTTTCGTACGCTCCGAGAATTAAATATCCATTATCCAACAGGTTTTAATGAAATAGATTAAATACTCTGTTTTGCAAATTAAAGTTGAAATAAATAATAACATTTCGGCACAGAATGATGTGAAATGGTTCTGTTCCCAGATCCGATGCGGTAACCAAATCATGAGTTAAAAAGATGGGCTTTTTTAGAAGGAAGCTTTTTATTTTCATAACATCCTTAAGAGAAAAACTGAAAATGGTTATTCCCTCAACTGTACTATTGTAAATACAGGCTGATGATCTGCGTTTTCAAATTCCAGATCCTGAGTGCTTGTTCCAAGACACTTCAGGTTGGGAGATATCAGATAAAAATCAAGAATTGTTTTACTGGTTAATTCCGGGTCGTATGGTGCTTTAAGGGATCTGTTTGTTGGGATAGTTTCATCATAAAGCCAACTCCAGGTATCCGGCAAATAATTGTTTTCAATTGCAGCGAGTTGAAAATTTTCATATTCAATGTTTCGTATAAATTTTCCCGGGGTAAAGCCAGGTGGGTTTTGATTCCAATCTCCCCCTACCAGAATATAGTTACCTTGTTTATATTCTTCTAAAATAAATTTCTTCAGGTAATTCATTTCTTGTTTTTTCAGACTACCGTCATCAAAGGCAGAGTTATGTGTGTTGATGATTAATAATTGCTTTCCGTTGGTTAATATATAACGGTTTACCAAAAAACATCTGTCGAGCATAAACAATTTCATTGGCCATGCATAATCCCCCGGGAAGTTATACCTTTCGGAAGAAACAGGGGTGAATTTACTAAGTGTTAACAGACCGGAGGTTACTTTACCCATAGGGTTTGTTGGAGGAACAGGAACAAATTTAACTAAATAATTCGTGCTGAAAGACTGAAAATAATCTGGTACAACATTGCCTATTGCTTCGGTTTCATCCACAAAATAGCTTCTTTTTGAATGGGTATCCACTTCCTGTAAAAGGATAAAATCGATACTATTATTCTTAACAAGGAAATTATAGATTTTGTCTAGATTATTAACCGTAATCTCCCTTGATGTTCTAACATGGGATCCTCCATCATAGAAAAAGTCCATTTCTTTTCCCAAACCACCATATCCAATATTCCAGCAAAGAAATGACAGATTCAGGGTTTTAGCATTTAAGGTATCCGGTTCATCCGATTTAAAAATCAGTATCCTTTCTTCAGGGTTATAATCGGTTAATGAGAAATACCCCAGAAAAAGACCGAAAAGGATAACCAACACAAGAATTACGAAACCAAACGTCTTTATTATTTTCATTGTATGTTAAAGTTTAGGTTAAATATAGGGATTTTGTTTTATGTTTTTTTGCATGGAAACAGAATATTGTACACAGCCATCCCTTTGGGATTATTTAATGTATCGGAATGTTTATGGCTTGGTAATAGCTAATTTCATTATACTTTGCATTTTTAAAGTATATATTCACAGGCAAGTGCAAAATCAAGCCAAACCGGAGTTTCGGTGTTTTCCATATCTGAATCAGGAATCTTGCTTACGAAATGGGCTTCATACAGACGTTTACGATATTCTTCACCAATATTTGAACAAACAAATCTTTGCCGACTGTGGACTGCCCGCCCGAACGTACCGTTCGGTACGGGCGGGCCGACTGTAGACTAATGATTTATGAAACCTGAAAATTAAGGTTTTTTTGGGATGATAGGGAATAATCTTATATCTTTGAATTTATCAAATTCCGGATATCATGAAATTTGGCGTTGTTATTTTCCCTGGTTCAAATTGTGACCATGATATGATCTATGTCTTGCGAGAGATCATGGCGCAGGATGTTGTTGAATTATGGCATAAAACCACTGACCTGCAAAACGTTGATTCAGTTGTCTTACCAGGGGGATTCTCTTATGGTGACTATTTAAGATCAGGAGCTATAGCCAGGTATTCTCCCATAATGGACAAAGTAATTGAATTTGCAAAAAATGGAGGATTTGTGTTTGGAATTTGTAATGGTTTTCAAATATTATGCGAGTGCGGCCTTTTACCCGGTGCGTTGCTGCACAATTCAAACCAAAAATTCGTATGTAAAAACATCTATATCCTGCCTGAGAATAATCATTGTGCCGTTAATTCCAGCCTTGATTTATCAAGAGCTCTCAAAATACCCATTGCTCACGGAGAAGGAAGATATTTTGCCCCTGATTTGGAGCTGATAAAAATGCGTCAAAATGATCAAATTTTATTCCGGTATTGTAATGATTTTGGCTTAATTACCGAAGAAGCAAATCCAAATGGATCGGTAGAGAATATCGCGGGAGTATGTAATGAAATAAAAAATGTTTTTGGAATGATGCCTCATCCGGAACGTGCTGCCGATGATGAACTTGGGAACACTGATGGCAGATTGGTTTTTGAGTCGCTTCTCCGTATAATGGAAGAAAAGAGAGTTAGTAGTTATAATTAATTCGAGTTGATAGTTGCTTGTTCCTGGTTACAGGTTAATATTTTATGAATTAATTACTTATTATATCATTTTCTAACTAATTAATTTTCAATAAACAAGCAACATGCAACCAACATACACCATGATTGCTAAAGAAAGATTTGGTAAAATCATTCTGTTGTTGTTATTCCTGGCAGGGACCATTCTGATTGTAAATTTCAGGAGTTCAAAAAAAGGTTTAGAACATTATTCCGAATCAAGGTACGATTCAATCGATGTGGTTCATTATATCGTTAGTCTCTATATCCTGGATTTTGAAAAGGAAGAAATTTCCGGCATTACAGATATGCAGATCATTTTAAAAAAGGATAATCTGGACGAAATAGTTATCGATTTGCTTTCCTTTGTCGTTGACTCGATCTGGATCGACGAAATTAATATTAACAATTATTCCTATAATGGTTCCATAATTAAGATTCCACTGGATACCGGTTTACCAAAAGGATCAGCAGTACTTATCTCCGTTTTTTATCATGGAAATCCCTCACGGGATCCGCGTTGGGGTGGATTTTATTTTGGTGAAGGATATGCGTATAACATGGGTATAGGAATGAGATCAAATCCGCATAGTTTCGGCAGATCCTGGTATCCATGTATGGATAATTTTGTTGATCGTGCAACATACGATTATTTCATAACGATCAAACAGGGATTAACCGTTGTTTGTTCGGGGACTTTAACTGAAATTTTTGAAAACAAAAATGGCACAATTACATATCACTGGAATTTACGGAATAGCATTCCTGCTTATCTTTCATCGGTTTCAGTTTCTGACTATATAGCTTTAACCGATACATTAAAAGGAATCCTGAGAGCCATTCCTTCCTGCATTTATGTTAAACCAACAGATAGTTTACGTGCAGTACGGTCTTTTAAGAATTTAAGTAAGTACCTTGAAGCTTTTGAGTACATGTTTGGTCCGTATGCCTGGGAAAGAATCGGCTTTGTATCCGTTCCTTTTATGGGTGGGGCAATGGAACATGCAACTAATATAGCTATTTCAGAATCGGCAATTAACGGAACATTAGACTTTGAAATGCTTTTTGTTCATGAATTTGCGCATAGCTGGTTTGGAAACCTGGTTACATGCAGAAGTGCCAAGGATATGTGGTTAAACGAGGGGTGGGCAAGTTATTGTGAAGCCCTTTTTAAGGAATATTATTACGGTAAACAACCATTTAAAGATTATGTGAGGGAAAACCATAAAAAGGTTTTAAGCAGAACCCATATTAGTGACAAAGGCTATCGTTCCGTTTATGGAATCCCGTGTGAATTTACATACGGAAGCACTGTATATGATAAAGGTTTTGATGTTGCTCATACATTACGGGGGTCCCTGGGGGATAAGCTTTTTTTCACCAGTCTTAAAAAATATTTTAAATATTTTGCATTTCAGGATGTCTCTACTAAATTGTTTAAAGATTTTTTAATGATGGAAACAGACCTGGATCTAACCGATTTCTTTAATACATGGGTCTATTCCCCGGGATTTCCTCACTTTTCAATTGATTCATTTTTAGTTACTAAGACTGAAAAAGGATTTGAAACGGAGGTATTTGTCCGGCAAAAGCTAAAGGGGACAGATGATTATGCATACTCAAATAAGGTAGAAGTAACATTCATGGATGAACATTGGCATGCTCTTACCAAAATGATTGAGTTTTCCGGGGAAACCGGATCGCAATTATTCCGTTTGCCTTTTGAACCAAATTTGGTAATGCTCGATCTGGAAGAAAAGATATGCGATGCGACTACGGATAATTACAAAATTATCAGATCCGGGGGTAAGTATGAATTTGAAGAAACTTATTTTGAAATGCAGGTAGATGACATGAAAGATTCTGCTTTTATCAGGGCTGAATTTAACTGGGTCGCTCCGGATAGTTTCAAAAGACCTGAAAAGGAAATCATTATATCAAATTCACAATATTGGAAAATCGAAGGAATATTCCCGGATGGTTTTAATGCCGGAGGAATGTTTTTTTATGATTTACCGGAATTTTCAATGAAAAGTTGGGTTGATTCAATTTTCAATGGCAGTTCTTATACAATGGTATTATTATACCGTGGTGGTCCGGGTGAAAATTGGAAGGAACATATATTCAGACAAGAAGGGAATGAATATTTTGGTAAGTTAGTTATCGACAGTCTCCGTTCGGGTGAATATACCTTAGGTTTTTTGGAAACATATAATCCAGCTATGGCACCTCCAGATGCACCGATTATTATTCCATCCTAGCTCAAGTTTCGCACTTGCCGTCCTGTTGTAAAACATATTAAATATTCAATTTGCTAATTAACAGACAGATACAGTCCGTGAGATTATTTTTACGTAATTCGTATGTTGTTGATAATCAGGTTACAAGATTTTTGACTTCCGTTTGTAGTGCCTCCGCGATACAGGCATTGATAATAATGCACTTACATAAATAAAGCGAAACTTGGGCTAATGGGATATGGGCCACCGCACAAACTGGTTCTTACCATGATTGACGTGCCAGTTGTTCAGGATCAATCTGATCAGGATCAAATGGTTTTATTCTTATCCGGTAATGGTATTCATCCGGATATGTTCTGTATGCATGCCGTACTGTAATAGGGGTACCTCCCACGCCACTTACCCGGTGATCAATGTTTAGTGTGACCTCGTTTGTCCGTTTCAATTGGAAGGGATACCATGCTGATTCAAGGTTTTCATAAGGGTTTATGCTTACATTCATCAGATCCTCGCCGATGAATGCAAGTCCATTCCCGCTTTCATGAGTTACAACAGCCCATCTGACATCTGTGTGATTCCCGAATTCCTGGGGAAGAATATAGGGCATTTCAATTTCCTGAACAGATACCTTATAGATCCCGGTTTTAGCTCCGGTTTTCCGGTCAGGATAAGTTTCGAAAGGACCCCTTCCATACCAGATCAATCCTTCGATACCCTCTGCAAGCTTCATTTGAAGCCCAAGCTTTTGTATCCATTGAATATCTTGACTTGCGCGGCGTGCCGGGAATTCCAGGTGACAGATGACATGATGGTCCATGATCAAATCTCCAGATCCCAGGAATGTATATATAATTTTGCTGATAAACTGTAAAGTACGCTCTTTAAATGAAAATGAATGTATTTCCGTATTTATCACAAATTCGTTGTCTGAGATTTTTTCCATGTAGACAGATTTAACTTCATGTATCAGAGAATCCAATCCCCATTCGTACCAATCCATGTATTCTGCTCTTGTCCAGATAGAGATCTCGTTTACGATGGATGGCCTTGATACATTTAACCGGGGGCCTGCTGAAAGAAAATCATTCCCGTAATAAGTGATCTGGCTCAAATTGCCATTTTGTTTGTTGAAGGTATATTGAAATCCGTCACCATTGATAATGATGTCGGATTCCTGTTTAATAATATCCAGAATTCCTTCCGGATCCAGAGCTAACTTATCTGAAGTATAAGGTAACCGGAATTCCTCAAAGGCGATTTCATATCCCTTTTCTGCCCAAAGCATATCCTCTTTTGTGCATAATTCAAATCTCAGATAATATTCGGCTCCCTCTATTAATTCTGGTTTCACGAAAGGAATGGTAACAAGGTCCGATTTCAGGGGTGGGATGGAAGGATTGATTTCACCGTTCTGGATAATATGGCCGTCTTCGAGGACCTTCCATTTCAGGTTGAATTCATCAAGATTGGTAAAATGATGGCGATTGTCTATCTTAACCATACCCTTACTCAGATTCACAGCAGATATCCTGATCGGAGCATGGCTTTTTTTCACTTGCCAGGATTCCGGCTGATAGTTACGTTCTGAAAAGATGATGCCATCCATGGTTGCAGATGCCTGAGGTGTGGCTCCGTAACACAGGAACTTCCCATTATTGGCATAATCTTCAAAGGGCAACCATAACAAGATGTTTCTTGTATTAACAGGTTTCTCCTGGTACCACCCAAGGAGTCCGGGATCGAGAGCTTCACTATGGATCATAACCTCATCAAACACTGCATTTGAAATTGGACCGGGCTGGTTTTCATGATCACGCTCATGGTTTTTACCAATGGTAACCGGGTAAAATGTTCTTTGGATATTGCCTTTTGCTTCACCCGTGGCAATCTCTTTTCCATCCAGGTAGATCATCATTTTCCTGCCATTATAAACTCCGGCCACATGATGCCAGTTATGGTTCCAGTCTCTTGGCAGGTAAGCGGAAACCTGGTATTTCCGGTCAGTATATAAGGTGAAATGAATGGAATCCTTATGGTTCTGTTCCAGGGCGAAAGAATGATCTCCCTTCGTGATCATGGCATTCGAACCATTAAATCCCCTTGGATATATCCAGGTCTGAAGCGTCAATGCATCTTCTGTAACATTAAGAACCGGATGAGGAGTGATCTCCACGAAATCATCCAGTCCGTTGAACAATATTGCCTTACCCACTTTTCCATCCACATGTTCAGGACGGCCCATCAGTACAACCTGGTGATCATATCCTGATTTATCCGTGCTCGTAAGCATATCCACTAGAAGTCCCTGGTTTACCCAATCCCATATGTATCCGCCCTGCAGGGATGGATACCTGTAAAACCTTTCCCAGTATTCATCAAAATGCCCCATGGAATTGGCTGCAGCATGCGCATATTCGCCAAGAATTACAGGCCGCTGTGTTGTATCACCTATGGCATCAAGCATGGACGGACTGGGATACCTGGTTCCGCAAATATCAGCAAACGGAGCATCGCCATTCGGGTGGTTGGTCTGATGGTAAATAAACCTTGTCGGATCTGATTTTCTGACATACTCTGCCATTTTATAATGGACAGGAGCCAGGCCACATTCATTTCCCATGCTCCACATGATCACACAAGGATGGTTCTTGTCTCTTTGTAAATACCTTTCTGTCCTGTCCATGAAAGC
Organism: Bacteroidota bacterium; assembly: GCA_030605195.1. Taxonomy (GTDB): domain Bacteria; phylum Bacteroidota; class Bacteroidia; order Bacteroidales; family VadinHA17; genus CAZEWS01. The sequence goes on along the minus strand of JAUWBB010000035.1, from coordinate 2,665 downwards.
CTTTTCCCAGCCCGGTTGCCATGCCAGATAATGTTCTCCGTAGTGACATTCTGCATTGACTTCATTACATATGTAGAATCCCCATTTATCGGCAAGTTCATAGAACAGCGGATCATTGGGATAATGGCATGTACGGATACTGTTCACATTTAACTCTTTCATTAAATGGAAATCCTTTTCAATCAGCTCTTTACTCATGGTTCGTCCGTGTATTGGATCATGTTCGTGACGGTTGACACCTTTGATCTTGATTGGTACTCCGTTTACATGTACCTGGGCATTTTTGATTTCAAGTTCACGGAATCCCACCTTTTCTTCGATAGTCTCGAGGACCTCACCCTTTGAATTTTCGAGTGTAAGGATCAGACTATAAAGGTTTGGCTTTTCGGCTGACCACTTTAAAGGATTTTTGATCTCCTGTGCCAGGGTAAGCTTTGATTGCATACCTGCCGGCAATGATTTGATATTAGCATTGAATACAGATATTTCCTTATTAGTCTGATCGTATAAGCGGGCAGTCACAGACATTTTACCCAGGGTTATACCGGTTTCATTAACCAGGAAACATTCAACCGTTAAGTCTGCGTCCCTATATGATGCATCAAGGTCTGTTTTGACAAAAAAGTCTCTCACATGGATCTTTTGAACTGAATAGAGGTATACCCTTCTGTAAATACCTGCAAACCTCCACATATCCTGATCTTCAAGGTAACTCCCATCGGACCATCTTACCACTCTGACTGCAATTTTGTTCTTACCCTGTACCAGGTAATCTGAAATATCAAATTCTGCGGGTGTCATACTTCCCTTATCAAATCCTACATATTGACCATTTACCCAAACCCAGAATGCTGCTTTAACGCCATCAAAATGCAAAAGCGTTATTCTGTCACCCCAAGATTCAGGGACTTCAAATTCCTTGATGTAATACCCGGTAGGATTAAAATCAATCGGTACATGCGGGGGATCGTAAGGAGCAAATTCCATGGGCACATTTCGATAAATGTTATATCCGTATCCCTGCATCTGCCAGGTTCCGGGAACCTGAATATCATCCCAATCGCTTGCATCATATTCATTCATTTGGAAGGATCCCGGGGATTCAACCGGGCTTTTAGTCCAGTGAAATTTCCAGGTACCATTCAGGGGAAGAAAGAATGGTGAATCCTCCCAATTTGATGTAAGAGCCTGCTCCAGGTTTTTGAATGGCACCATTGGAACATGGGGGGCTTCCTGGTTTTCTTCCACCATGGAAGGATTCTCAATGTAACACCTTAAATCGCTAACCACAGAATTACACAGGGAACTTTCCGGATCAGATAATTTATTTGTATGTGAAACAGGATTCTCAGATTGTGCGAATAATCCTGTATTCAATAATAACATTCCGAAAATAAGGCCAGTCTGTCTCATGGTTGATGGGTTTGTATGTTATTTGTATGGATATTCAATATTGATTTTTATCAAAAAGTGTACGATCTGCACGCTGGCGCTGAAGCTTTAGCGTAGGCGCCCGTCTTCCATTCGTCCGACCGGGTTTAATTCTTGTATTTTCTGACCCTAATGCCAAATGCATTCCGGGGATTTGTAATAAGTAACTGATCAATTTCATCCTGATTAAATCCTGCTTGTTTTAATGCCGGTATCAGTTCTCTGAATAATTTTCCGAAATCCTTAAATTGACCTCCACCAGGTTCTCCAACATGATACCAGCCTGCATCATGAGAGATCAGCACCTGATGCAGCAGATTCTGTGATTTCATGTTGGATATGAGTTTTACATATTCTTCAGAAGAGCCCCATCCGAGTCCATCAAAACTGACAAATACCCCCAAACGGGCAGCTTTTATGTGGAGACCCAAGCTCTTTTCATTCTGCGCATGGATCCAAATGAAAGCTGAAGGATCCACTCCGGATTCTTTTAAAATTTCTATTTCCTCAAATGCTCCTATGGCAGGACCAGTATGGGCCGCAATGGCTAATCCCGTCTTTAAATGGGTTAATGCAGCAGCCTTAACTATTTTCCTGTGTAACTCTGAAAGGGAACCGGGATCAACTCCAATTTTAATAAATCCAGGTCTGATTTCCGTTCCATCTATACCACTTTTCCATTCTGAGATCCAGCGATCTGCCAGCTGGACAGCTGTTTCTGAAAAAACATGCTTCGGAATATGTTGATCATTCCGGGCTCCATAATACCCGGTGTTTGTAACAATTTGAAGACCAGATAATTTTGACAGTTTTAATAGCAGTTCCGGATCCCTTCCTAAATAAGCAGGGGTACATTCAAAAAAGGTCTGACATCCCAGTTCTTTTGCTTCCATCAGGAAGGGCAATACAACCTGGATCACATCCTGAGGATCATAACTGTCGGGAGTTACACTATCGGCCCCGATAAAATCGACCAATACGTGTTCATGAGTCAGGCAGACACCCAAACTATCTGCATTGATTGCCTCCCTGACAGTCATTACCATCAGATCCCGATCTGGAGAACATGATAAGATAAAGAAGCAAAACAATAGGAGTGGTATCCACTGATATTTTTTCTTTTTTACAGGCATCAGATATTTATTTACAAACATTTCCTACTTCGCAGGATGTTAATAACCAAGGAAATAAATTTATAAAAAATGTGAAAAGAAATTACATATCCAAATGTAAA
>JAUWBB010000149.1 GCA_030605195.1 Bacteroidota bacterium | reverse complement strand
CTGAAATTTTGGTTTAAAAACAAAAACCGGTCGCTTTGAGTTACATTCTTTTTGGCATCCTCATCTATATCAAATGCAATTAAACGTCCCGTAGTCAACATTCTTAAAATTTCTTTCGAATGCCCTCCTCCACCAAAAGTAACATCAACATATATCCCTTCCGGCTTTACCATTAGCCCGTTTATGCTTTCTTTCAGAAGCACAGGAATGTGGTACTCAAATCCCATCCTTTTCTTCTAATGAACCATCCATAATCTTCTCTGCCAATAATGCAAACTCATCTTCATTTTCAACCATGGTTTCATAAAGATGTTTCGCCCAGATTTCAATCTTTCCAACCTGACCAGCTAATACCACTTCTTTCTGTATATCAACTGATTCCATAAGACGCTTCGGCATCAGCATTCGATTATTACTATCTAAAACCAGTTCAGCCGTTCCCCTGTAAAAATTCCTTAGAAATTTGTTGTGTTCCTTATTATAGGGATTTATCTTATCCCGGATGATTTTATTTTGCCTTTCCCACTCATCCATTGGATATAAAACCAGGCACTTCTCGAAAATGTCCTTTTTTACAACAAATTTATCCTGAACAGGCGTTGACATTTGCTTTTTAAACGATGCCGGAAGCATAATTCTTCCTTTTGCATCTACCTTACAAATATGATCTCCAATGAAACTTGCCATGAAAAAATGAATTAAACAGGTAAAAATATATAAAAATTTCCCACTTCTTGCCACTTTCTCCCATTTTTTCCCACTTTGTTGAAAACTTTTTAAAAAAAGTAAATATTAGACTACCAAATCATTTAAATTTCTAATGCAGCAATAATTCAGTATTCAATGAGAATATTCATGATTTTTTAATAATTTTAAGGTTGAAAAAATTAATTTTCAATTACTCTCACCCATATTTCGATGGAAGGCAATGAAGAGAAGGTTCAACAAATTGATATTGATCAGGTTTTCAGAAATAAAAACCCGAAATTGTATCAACTTATACCACGATTTATCATTAGTTATCTGAAACGGATTCTTCATCAGGATGAAATCAATAAATTCCTGGAGAAAATAGGGCATTTACAGGGACTTGAATTAATTAATGAAGCTCTGAAGTTCTTAAATACAAAGTATAAAGTTTTTGACCTTGAAAACATTCCCAGAGAGGGAAGGTTTATTTTTGTTTCCAATCATCCCCTTGGAGGGCTTGACGGATTGGTTTTTATGAAAGAAGTCGGAAAGATCTTTCCCGATTTGAAATTTCCGGTTAATGATCTGTTATTGAATTTGGGGAATCTTGAATCCGTTTTTCTTCCCATCAATAAACATGGGGTTCAGGCAAGAGAAGCCGTTCGGCTAATAGAGGATGCTTATGCTTCAGATTGTCAGATATTGTATTTCCCCGCGGGATTATGTTCAAGAAAGATTTCAGGAACCATAAAGGATATAGACTGGAAAAAGCATTTTATTTCAAAAGCCATTGAACACAAAAGAGATATTATTCCAGTACATTTTTCCGGCCGGAATTCAAATTTCTTTTATAATCTGGCAAATCTGAGAACTTTTTTGGGTATTAGATCAAATATTGAAATGATTTATCTTCCTGATGAAATGTTTAAACAAAAAGATAAAGAGATCATTTTAAAATTCGGAAAACCTATTTCATATAAAGAATTTGACCGGGTACTGAATCACCGACAATGGGCCGACAGGGTAAAGCAACTGGTGTATGCATTGGGAAAAGATGAGATAATTCCATTAAAGACTATTTAAATTTCAAGGAACCAAATATAATTCCTATTTTTCGATTTATTTAACATCTCTTCATGGAAAGAATAATTTCACCGGTCTCCCGATACGATCTTAAAGCGGAATTAACGAAAGATAAATTTGTTCGTAAAACAAATTACGGTAACAAAGAAGTTTACATATTCACTCACCACGATTCACCAAATCTGATGAGGGAAGTAGGCAGGTTAAGAGAACTATCATTCAGAATGGCTGGAGGAGGTACTGGAAAAGCAATTGATATCGACAAATATGATACCTCTGATGATCCCTATGGGCAATTAATTGTCTGGGACCCGTCTGAAAAAGAAATATTGGGAGGATACAGGTTCTTTTTTTGCTGGAAGTCCAAAGAAGGTCGTGAAGTAGCAAAAAAGCTGGCCACAACAAGTTTATTTTACTTTTCGGAAAAATTTATTTATGAATATTTTCCAAACCTGATTGAATTCGGAAGATCTTTCGTGCAACCTGCATATCAATCAACAGCAGGATCGAGAAAAGGACTTTACGTTTTAGACAATTTATGGGACGGACTTGGGGCTTTGACTGTTGACAATCCTGAGATAAAATATTTTTTCGGAAAAATAACCATGTATCCTCAATTCAACAAGGAAGCCAGGAACTTGATCCTATTTTTCTTTGATAAGTATTTTAAGGATGATGAAAACCTGGTAACACCAATCGAACCACTGAAATTGGAATTCGACAAAAAAAAACTCAATTCCATTTTTCACGGAAAAACATATCTTGAAGATTATAAAATTCTTTCGCAGAGTGTTAGGGATACAGGAGAAAATATTCCTCCCTTATTTAACACCTATATGAATCTTTCTCCAACGATGAAAGTATTCGGAACGGTAATCAACAAAGGATTTGGAAATGTTCAGGAGACAGGAATTATGATAACCCTAAAAGATATGTATACTTCGAAGCTAAGGTATTTTACCTCCTACCGTAAAGATTATGAACTGCCGACACAATAAGAATTGGAAGACCGGACGCTCCGATGCTACCATTGCAATTTCCTCATCCTGGTAATAAAAAGCCGGCCGGATACCCCAGGGATCTCGTACAACAAATGCATCACCGTGACCTATCAATCCAGCCATAGCATATCCTCCATCCTGGCCCCGGTTATGTTGCTTTTCCATAAGAAGATACAGCTTTTGAAGGTTATATTTCCAGGAACCGTACTTTATGTGATAATATTCAAGTGGTTTTAACAAGCGGAACAGAGCAATCCCACACTCATGTTTAATGATATCGCTCATTCAAATATTCATTTAACTGCAAAAGGGAATAAAACTAACCTGAGAACATAACTTCGCGAATTTATTAAAAATAACCTGACCCATCATAACAATGAGTACATAATCTTTCTTTTGGTAAGCCAACAGCATTTACCAGGTCATTTAATTGTTGATATTTTAAGGTTGTTAATTTTAATCGTTTCCTGATACATTCTATCATTTCCTTATTTTTTTCTGAACCAGACTGTACATATTCCTCAAGGTTTTTATCATCCGTTCCTTCTATTTCATAAATTGCTTTCCTTACCGCTAATTCCAATGCAGATCTTGAAACGGAAAAATTTAAAAACTTACATGGGAAGCAAAGAGGAGGGCAGGCAATCCGCATATGAATTTCTTTTACTTTAAAATCATGAAAAATCTGAACATTATCTTTTAATTGTGTTCCACGGACAATTGAGTCGTCACAAAAGACCAATTTTTTCTTTTCAATTAGTTCCCTGATGGGTATTAATTTCATTTTGGCAACCATATCCCTCACTTCCTGGTTGCTGGGCATAAAACTCCTTGGCCAGGTAGGAGTATACTTTACATATGGTCTCATATAAGGTATGCCTCTTTTTTTGGCATACCCGATTGCATGGCCAATACCTGAATCAGGAATGCCCGAAACATAATCAACGTCGACATCATCGTTTTCTGCAAGTGCAGCTCCACAATTATACCTGGTTTGTTCAACATTTATTCCTTCATAATACGCCGGCGGATATCCGTAATAAACCCACAGGAAAGCACATATTTGCATTTTATCTCCAGGTTTATTCATTTGTTCATAACCCTCAGGGGATACAAAAATTATCTCACCGGGACCCAAAAATCTTTCAATTTTATACCCAAGGTTTGGAAGACTGCTTGATTCGGAACAGACCGCAACTGCACCATGCTTTTTGCCTAAAATTATTGGAGTTCTACCCAGTTTATCCCTTGCCGCGAAAAGACCTTGTTTATTGAGAATTAACAAAGACACCGATCCCTTTATCTTTTCGAAAACATTTTTTATTCCATTAATAAACGTGTCTTCTTCATTAATAAGCATTGCAACCAATTCTGATGGATTTATCCCTTCTTCGCCCGTTTCGGAAAAATGCCATTTTTTTCGAAGGGTATCCCTTTCAAGTTCCTTCATGTTGGCTATTTTCCCCACCGTAACAATGGCAAATTTCCCCAGATGAGAGTTGATTAAAATCGGTTGCGATTCAGTATCACTAATCACTCCTATCCCGCTATTCCCTTTAAACTCATTCATATCCGGTTCGAATTTCGTCCTGAAATAAGAATTTTCAATATTATGAATCTTCCTGACAAATCCTCCTGAATTCAGGACAGCCATGCCTCCTTTGCGGGTACCCAGATGAGAATGGTAATCAGTGCCATAAAACAGATCATTTACACAATCCTTTTTAGATATAGTTCCAAAAAATCCTCCCATATAAAAAAAGCTTTATAAAATAAAGAATATATTTTGGGGTGTCAATTTATCATAATTTGAATAAAATTCCCTCACTCGACTACAATATTGTTTCAATAATTTATTAACAAAACAATGAAGATGCAAAAAACAGGAGATATTAATCGGGCCCGGTCTAATCCAGATCGGGGAAATTTATTACATCGGGTACAATGTATGCATTGGGAAATTTCCGGAGGACCCTTTTAAACATTTTCAGGGCTTCAAGTTTAGTCCTGAAATCCCCAACACGTACTTTGTAAAAAGGTGTTTGGTATATTATATAGGCTTCTTTATCAGGAAAATAGGACAAGAATTTAGCTTTTGCTTCATTTGCATTACCCCGGGAGGTTCTGCCTGATCCGAAGAATATCTGGATTCGAAAGCCTGGTATTCCTTTTCGTTCTTTATTAAATTCTATATGACGATGAATCAAAGTTTCAAGGCGTGGATCCTGATATATGATTAATTCACCTTTTTTGAAATCCTTTTCCTGAAAATAAGTCTTAATTTCCTCAGAAGATACAGTGCGGTTTTGAGCAACAAGGTTCAAAGATATAATTGAAAAAAAAGCAATTAGAAATATTTCCTTCATATCAGAATATTAAAAATTCGGTTGCATACTTAAAATAGGAATGGGTGAATGATTGACCAACTGTTGAGCGGTTGAGCTAACACCTATTTTTACCGGAGTTCCTCTTTGATTGCTCACGATAGATATCAGGTCTGCTTTAGTATGAACGGCATATGAAATGGTTAAATCAACGATATCGCTTCCATACCTTGAGGCACGGATTACTTTAATATTATATTTGTCGATATATTGAAATACCTGCTCAGCATATTTCGTTAATCTTTTCTGGATATCTTTCCTTTTGGTTGACAGGACCTCTACAATATGAACTTCAGCACCTAACGATAACGCAATTTTAGTAGTAAACGGTACTTTCTTTCTTGTCTCACGGTAAGCATCAATTGGCAGAATAATCCTTTTTATGCTTTTTTTCCTGAAGCCTGTTCTAATGGTTAATACCGGACAGGGAGCCTTCGAGACAACGCGGTAGGAATTGCTTCCAAGCCAAAATTCCTCAAAACCGGATACACCATGGGTACCCATAATGATCAGATCGGTTTTATCCTTTTTAGCCTGGTTTATTATCCCTTTATAAATTTTCCCACTTGCAATTATATAATCGAACTTCCCACCACCTGTATATTTTGATCTGTTTTTTTCAACTATCCCTTTACAGAAATCTTCAACTGTCTTTCCATATTTAGTGTCCGGTTTCTTTAGAATAAAAGGTTGGTCATAATCTTTCGTTTTTCTTATATGAACAATTCTTAAACTTGAACCAAGATTATTGGCAAAAGCAATTGCATTTTCAAATGCATTCATAGAATCTTTGGAGAAATCGATTGGAACAAGAATATTTTTCATTGCAGTTTTTTTTAATTTTCCGAATTGATTTACAACCAAATATAAGAATTATTTTTCTAATATGCTGCTGTATTGCATGAACTTTCTTTTACTTTGTCTGATGGATTTTTAAATTATTATGGAAATTCCTTAAAAATCAATACTTCGTCTATTTCCTCAACAGGTATGGTCATGGTAAAAATACCGGACCTGACCTTTAAAAATCCTTTTATTTCAAGCTTAACTCTTCGGCTGGCAAGTATGTTTAATACAGTAAAAACCGAACTTAGCAGATTATTCATCTCCATTTCCAGGTTAAAGGTATAAATATCTTTTGACTTGCCCGGGATCAGGACCTGATCAACATTTCTTATCTTACCCAGATAATGTTCATTTAAGGATACATCCAGATCGATGGTGTTAACTTTGAATTTTTTATTATTCGGATTTTCAATGGGTAGCAATACTTCCAGGTTTATTTCGGAAGCTCTTAATCGATTTATCCGCAATCCGGTTGGACTGCCGACTTTTACTTCTTCAAAGTTAGAGCATGCAGTAACAATGATTACAAATAAACAAAAGCCGGATAAAAACGGTAACCTGGGTTTCCTCATTTCTAAACTTTAGACCTCTATTTCTTTCATTAACTCTTCCGTTACCTCAAGGTTATGATATACATTTTGAACATCGTCATCTTCTTCAAATTCTTCAATCATTTTCAGAACTTTTAAAGACGATTCCATATCCAATGTTTTGGTGTTAGTAGGTATTCGTTGTAATTCAGCATTCTCTGGCCGGATTCCCATTTCTTCCAATTTCCTCTCAACGTTACTGAAATCTTCCAAAGAAGTGGTAATAATAAATACTTCTTCTTCAATCTCAAATTCTTCTACCCCGGCATCAATGATTTCGAGTTCGAACTCTTCAGGGTCAATATCTTCTTTGGGAACTGTAATCACACCTTTCCGGTTGAATAGAAAGCTTAAAGAGCCATTTGTTCCAAGGGTTCCCCCTTTTTTATTAAAATTTGACCGGATATTACTTACGGTACGCAAATTATTATCCGTCAGGCATTCGATATAAACAGCTACCCCTCCGGGTGCGTAACCCTCAAATGTAACCTCCTGGAAATTTGCACCTTCACTATCCGCTTTATTAATTGCCCTTTGTATATTGTCTTTGGGCATATTGGCACCTTTTGCGTTTTGAAGGGCAAGCCGTAACCTGGGATTGGCCTCCGGGTCTGAACCTTGCTCTTTAACTGCAACCTGAATCTCTTTCACCAGTTTCGAGAATATCTTTGAACGCCTGGCATCTGCAGTTCCCTTTTTCCTCTTTATTGTCGACCATTTACTGTGTCCTGACATAAGGATTGATTTTAATTTCACCAAATTATCTTTTCTCGTAGCAAAATTATGAAAAAATAAAAAATAATGTAAGAACATAGTTTAACAAATTTATTAAAAAAAACCTTAATTTT
>JAUWBB010000057.1 GCA_030605195.1 Bacteroidota bacterium | reverse complement strand
TTACGAAACCCAGGTTAACTGGATGAGAAAAAGACATCAATGGGAGATCAGGAAAGAATGGATTGTCTTTTGTCCGGGAATAGTGCCCGCATTGAATTTATGCGTCGCGGCTTTTACCCGTCCAGGCGATAAAATTATCGTCCAGCCACCGGTATATTTTCCATTTTTCTCTGCCATAAAAAACAACCGGAGGATACAGGTCGATAATCCGTTAAAAATGATGGACGGGAGATATTATTTTAATTTGGACGACCTGGTAAAAAAAATTGATCCAAAAGTAAAAATGATATTTCTTTGCAATCCTCAAAATCCAGGAGGAAGCGTATGGACACCGGAAGAATTAACCGAACTGGCCGGTATTTGCATCAAGAATAATATTTTGATTGTTTCGGATGAAATTCATTCGGATTTGATATTAAAAGGCTTCAGGCATACGCCAACTGCTTCCCTTTCAAATGAGATTGCAGAACATGTGATCACCTGTATGGCGCCCAGTAAAACATTTAATATTGCTGGTTTATCCACCTCGTCAGTATTCATTTCGAACAAAAGACTTAGAAATATATTCAATCGTTCAATAGAAAGTATTCATATAGGAATGGGAAATATTTTTGGTATTATTGCCTCAGAAGCTGCCTATGCGCATGGCGAGGAATGGTTAAGCAAATTGTTGGATTATATCAACAGAAATGTGGAATTGGTAACAGAATATTGCAGGAACCACATTCCCAACATAAAACCCATGAAGCCGGAGGCTACATACCTGGTCTGGATGGATTGCAGGGATATGGGTTTGGATAAAAAAGGGTTAAAAAAATTCATGATCGAAAAAGCCAGGGTTGGATTTAACGATGGCCCTACTTTTGGGCACGGAGGGGAAGGATTTCAACGAATGAATGTGGGATGTCCGAGGAGTCTTGTCCGGGAAGCGTTACATAGAATTGAAAAGGTAGCGAACAATTTGGTACCTGATCAGTGAATTGAGGTGAAAAGTAACAAAATGTTATGAATGGGAAACAACCTGTTAAAATTCTATGAATTCAGTTCCATTCATATATCAGGATTAATTGTTACTGACTACTCTTTTGATTACAGCCATTGGAACGCTGACGACAGTCTTGGAAATTGGCTGAAAAAGAATAACATACCAGGTATTTACTGTGTCGATACCCGGGCTCTGACCAAACGGCTCAGGGAGAAGGGTACTATGTTGGGTAGGATTATCTGCAATAAACAGGATATTGAATTTTATGATCCAAACCAGGAAAACCGATTTCCTTCGGAAACCGGTTTTTAGATTTGAGGGTGGATGATGGGAGTTGAACCCACGACCCCTGGAACCACAATCCAGTGCTCTAACCTCCTGAGCTACATCCACCATTTGGGAGGACAAAGTTAACTATTAATTTTCAAGTTTTTAAAAGAACACCAATTTTTGTAAGCTATTTTATTAGTTTAATTATCTTTGAGCGATTAAAATATCAGTGTTATGACAAGTATAAAATGATATTTAAAAAGGCTGAGGTAATATTTCAAGATAAATTTGTAGTGATCAATCTAATATTTATTAAAACCTTATTCTTCTCCTTAGCCTTGACAACGCACTAGTATCTTGACAAATAAAATATGAAACATTAGTAATAAATAACAATACCGATAACTATCGGTACAAATAACAAATTTCAAATAAATCACAATTACTCAAAATCCAATGATATAAATGATTCATTTGCTTCAATATAGTTAGCCCCTACAGAGCCGGATGCTTTTATAACTTGTTTTCCATCCTCAAGGTTAACTGTTGTATTGGGCAACATTTTTATGAAAAGCCTTACTCTTCTGGCAAATTGAAATGTTCTTTCTTCTAAGTCATATGTACGTTTGAAATTTGAGTTTTTTGTCATTGGAATTTATTTGTAATTTGTTGATTGTAATTTGTGATTTTGTTAATAATAAGTTCCATAATTAAATTGTCATAACACTAGTATGTTTCTATTTTTAACCTAAAATCCTTACCACGATTTGATCTATAAAAACCGCATAACTAATATATCGGGTCTCCAGATATACCAACTGATCAGGTTTTGTACTTTTCTGGCAATAAGTATCTATTTTACAAAGAGCCATTTATCAACAACTGATATAGGTGTTTATGAGGTTTTTTTATTTATTGCAAGTTTCATTAGTTTTTTCTGGGTTACGGGATTGATCCAATCCTTATTACCTCTGTTTAATAATAATAAAACCTTTGGAAAAAGCGGGGAAAACACGTCAATCAAATCTCCCGAACTCTTCAATGCTTTTATCCTGATAACCGGTTTTAGCGTACTGGCTTTCTTTTTCGGTGTGAGCATTAAAGGAAGCTTTTCGGTATTTGGATTAACAGGGAATATGCCTTTTATAAATTTAATGTTGGCGTATATTTTTTTATGTAATCCAACAATACTTATCGAATATATTTTTTTATTAAAGAATAAACCACAATATATCCTTGGCTACGGAATCATTTCTTTTTCAGTCCAGCTGGTTCTGGTAATTTTACCGGTTTATTTGGGACATCCAATTGTATATTCGATTTGGGGACTTATCCTGCTTTCTGTTTTACGATTCTTTGTGTTGTTTTATTTGCTTTGGAAATATGCTGAATTCAAGTTTTCCTTTTCCTTCATCAAAGAACATCTTGCACTTGGCACACCTCTTATTTTAAGTGCCTTATTAAGCGGTTCAGCACAATATATTGATGGTGCTATTGTAACCAGTACATATGATGCTCAGTCATTCGCAGTATTTCGTTACGGAGCCAAAGAATTTCCTTTGGTTATATTATTAGCAAACGGATTAAGCAATGCTATGCTGCCGGAGTTCTCCACCAGGGAAAAGCTAAAGAATTCGATGAGAATATTAAAGCAAAAGTCAAAACGGCTGATGCAGTACTTGTTTCCAATTTCAATTATTGTAATGTTATTTACCAGATGGCTGTTTCCGGTAATGTTCAATGTGAATTTTATAAGAAGTGCCGATGTCTTTTTAATATATTTATTACTCATTATACCAAGATTAGTCTTTCCTCAGACAATTTTAATCGGTTTGAAAAAAACCCGCGTGGTGCTATTCGGTTCATTCATAGAGATTGTTTTAAACATTTCCCTGAGTCTGTATTTGATGCAATTTTATGGTTTGGTTGGAATTGCTCTTGCAACAACCATCGTATTCGTTATTGAGAAAATATATTTAATTGCCTATAATTATTTTAAATTACAAATCAAACCGTCTGAATATATTCCGGTTAAGTTTTATCTGATTTATTCTTTGATCACCATAATCATGTTTGTTTTGATTGACCATCGAATTATAGATATCAGTTAAAAAGAACCTTATATTTGAACCCTGAAATTCTTCGGTTATAAGTCAAATTGGCCAACATGAGTTAATTAATTGACCGGATAGGATATGGAGTCACTGGAAAAGTATTTTGATAAGTTTAGAAAAAACAACAAATAAAACACGGTTCTTCTTTGTATTTTAATTCACATAATATACCTTTGCAAGCCGAAAAAAGCTGATTAGTAATAGAAAGACAAGAAAAATGAAAAAAGGAATTCATCCGGGAAATTACCGTTTGGTGGTATTTAAGGATATGTCGAACGGGATCACTTTTATTATAAAATCGACTATACAATCAAAGGATAAGATTAAAATGGAGGACGGCAAAGAATATCCATTGATAAAACTGGATATTTCCAATACATCGCATCCGTTTTATACCGGTAAAATAAAGCTTGTAGATACCGCGGGTCGGGTTGATAAATATATGAGTCGATATAAATCACATATGGAAAAGAAAAAGAAATAAGCACTTAACTTAATTTAAAGAGGCTATCTCAAAAGTCAGGTTTCACGCGAAGATCGCAAAGTATTCGCAAAGGACGCAAAAACTAATACATTGATATAATTCTAATCATTTTAAGTGGTATTTGTTGCCGGCCTCCCACAAGATATCCTCTATCCTGGCCGGTGAACCTTCATGATCATAGCTTAAGTGCTATTATAATCTTAATTGCCAACTTGTTTTTCATTTTTGTCTGTGAGAAAATGTTTTATCATGAAGGTTTCATTTGAATAGCATAAAACTTTTTAATTAATTTTGCAAAACTATGTTCTTCATATGAGCTTTTTGGCATGCCGATTGCATTCTTAATTTTTCAGGCTATTACTGACAGTTTGTCCTTTAATTATAGTAATAATGAATAGGGTGACGATAAAATGAACGATAAATTACTGTTTGATTTAAGAGATATTATTTTCCATGAATCACATGAAGATGGTCCTGAAATTATTGCTTTAATTTCGGATGAAGAAGAGAATGAGTTAAAAAAGACTAAGGTTCCGGAGACACTTCCAATCCTGCCATTGAAAAACACTGTTTTGTTCCCGGGGGTTGTAATACCGATAACAGTTGGAAGGGATAAGTCACTTGTTCTTGTTAAGGAAATCTATAAAAAAGATAGAATTATCGGTGCTTTGGCACAGAAAGATACAAAGATTGAAGATCCAAAGATAAAGGATCTTAGCAAGGTCGGCACCCTGGCTCAAATAATCAAGATCTTTGAAATGCCTGACGGGTCAACCACCGTGATCATCCAGGGCAAAAGAAGATTTAGCCTTGGGAAATTGATTTCTGAAAAACCTTATTTTGTTGCTGAGGTGGATTCTCTCAAGGATATAAAACCAACAAAGAATAACGAGGAATTTAATGCCATCATTGAGTCATTAAGAGACCTTTCGCTCAAAATCATCAAGATTTCACCCAATATTCCTCCTGAAGCTTCATTTGCCATAAAAAACATTGAAAGCAGTACATTCCTGATTAATTTCATTAGTTCCAATGCAAATGTTAATATCCAGAATAAGCAGAAATTATTGGAGGAAAATGATCTTGAAAAAAGGGGAATAAAACTTTTGGAATATCTAACCAAAGAAGTGCAAATGCTGGAACTCAAGAATGACATACAAACCAAGGTTAAAGTGGATCTGGAAATACAACAAAGAGAATTCCTTCTGCACCAGCAAATGAAAACTATCCAGGATGAACTAGGTGGCAGTCCTTTTGATCAGGAAATTGAAGAATTCAGGAATAGGGCTAAAGCTAAAAAATGGAATGATGAAGTAGCCAAAACCTTCGGGAAGGAATTGGATAAATTACAAAGGTTAAATCCGGCAGCGGGAGAATATGCAGTTCAGTTGAATTACATTCAGACTTTATTGGATTTGCCCTGGGGTGAATATACCAAGGATAATTTTGATTTGAAACGGGCCCAGATTATTCTGGATGAAGATCATTATGGCCTGGAAACAGTTAAAGACAGAATTCTTGAACACTTAGCCGTTCTGAAATTGAAAGGAGATCTCAAGTCACCTATTTTATGTTTGTATGGACCACCAGGTGTTGGAAAAACATCCCTGGGCAAATCGGTTGCCAGAGCACTCGACAGAAAATATGCCAGAATGTCGTTAGGAGGATTACATGATGAGGCAGAGATAAGAGGTCATCGAAAAACATACATAGGTGCCATGCCCGGGAGAATCATCCAGAACATTAAAAAAGCCAGATTTTCTAACCCTGTGTTTATATTGGATGAAGTGGATAAAGTTGGAACCGATTTCAGAGGTGATCCTTCCTCGGCTTTACTTGAAGTTCTGGATCCGGAACAAAACAATACCTTTTATGATAACTATCTGGAACTTGAATATGACCTCTCCAAAGTTTTGTTTATATCAACAGCTAACATGGTCAACACGATTAACCCGGCTTTAAGAGACAGAATGGAAATGATTGAAATAAGTGGATATATTGTGGAAGAAAAGGTTGAGATTGCCAAACGACATCTAATACCGAAACAATTGGATGCGCATGGTCTTCAGGAAAAACATCTGAAATTCTCGAAAAAAGTTATTGAAAATATTGTTGAAAATTATACACGTGAATCAGGGGTGAGGGAACTGGATAAAAAAATAGCCAAAATTGCCAGGGCTATTGCTAAAAAGATTGCCTTTGATTTTAATATTCAGGAAATATTAACCATCGATGATATCCGGGAAATCCTTGGTCCCCCGGAATTTATTAAAGATATTTATACAGGAAATGAATTCGCGGGTGTGGTCACAGGATTGGCATGGACAGCTATAGGAGGGCAAATTTTATTTGTTGAAACCAGTTTGAGTAAAGGTAAGGGTAATTTAACCTTAACCGGTAATCTGGGTGAAGTGATGAAAGAATCGGCTGTAATTGCCCTGGAATTTCTAAAAGCACATACCGGGGAATTGAATTTATCTGATGATATTGCTGACAACTGGAACATTCATGTCCATATTCCTGAGGGAGCTATCCCAAAGGACGGACCTTCAGCAGGCATTACAATGGTAGCATCGATTGCATCTGCTTTTGCTCAACGAAAAGTTAAGAAAAGCATAGCAATGACAGGTGAAATAACCCTTCGGGGTAAGATCCTGCCTGTTGGAGGGATCAAAGAGAAGATCCTGGCGGCCAAGCGTGCCAATATAAAGGAAATAATACTCTCCATTGAAAATAAAAAAGATATAGAAAAGATAAATGAAATTTATCTGAAAGGTGTAAAATTTTATTATGTAGATAAAATCATGGACGTATTAAATTATGCACTGTTGAAACAAAAAGTAAAAAACCCAATAAAAATAAACTAAATGAGCTAACTTTATCGAACATCAATAAAAAATTATGAAAATGGGAAGTGGTTTGTTTTTTGGACTTTTCCTAATATTGTTAGGATTTGCATTAATAATAAAGTATGTTTTTGACCTGGATATTCCGGTGGTAAGGATCCTTATCGCGTTATTATTCGTTTTTATCGGAATCAGAATGCTACTCGGAAAATCTGTCTTTCAGCGAATTCATGTGGATAATAATGATGTGATTTTTTCCGAATCCAGATTTGAGTGGAAGGATATGAATAAAAACGAGTATAACGTAATATTTGGAAAATCGGTATTTGATTTGCGCGATCTGGATTCAATAAAACTTCACCGAACCATAGAATTCAATACAATTTTTGGGGCAACACTTGTGAAAATCAATCAGGAACTTCCGGTTAAGATTATTGCCGAAGGTGTGTTTGGGAGCGCCAGGTTGCCGGGTAGAACTACTGCTGTATTTGGGAAAACGGAATACACTACCAAGGCATTTGATCCGGAAAAAGAATATTTATTGATTAAGGCAGACGTGGTCTTCGGCGACTTTGAATTAAGAACACATTAAGAGAGTTGCCCGCCTCCCGATAGTTATCAGGACAGTCGGGCCGGCAAGTTGCAGGTTACAAGTTTCAAGTTGCAATGTGTCTATAGTTTAAGTAGGCGTTGATGTGTAATGTAATAATTATTCTTTATGGAAAGAATTGCAATATTCCCGGGATCTTTTGATCCCTTTACCATAGGTCACGAATCAATTGTCAGAAGAGCATTTTCACTTTTTGATAAGATCTTTATCGCGATAGGCTATAATACCAATAAAAGAGGATTTTTCCCGTTAGAAAAAAGAGTGGGGTGGATTAAACAGGTCTTTGAAAATGATCCTCAGGTTGAGGTAAATTACTATGAAGGGTTGACTGTTGATTTTTGTAGAAAAGTAAATGCAAAATATATACTGCGGGGATTAAGAACAGCTGCAGATTTTGAATATGAAAGAGCTATTGCTCAAATTAATAAAGCAATGTATCCCGGGCTTGAGACAGTCTTCTTACTAACTACTCCTGAATATACACCTGTAACCTCTACTATTATTCGTGATATCATAAGACAGGGAGGCGATGCTACAAAATTTTTACCCAACAGTGTCGATTTGAAAACATTCAGAATTGAAGATCTTGAAAATGAATAATTGTAGGGGAAAAATACATTTCCTGCTGATTTTCTTAAGTTTTGGTTTTAGTTGCCTGAGTGCACAAACTGTAGTCATCAAAGGCAATGCTTCTGATTATTATGGAGATGAGATTATATTTTATACTTTTTCTGACCAGATTACCCACCTTCAGGAAGAATTAGGAAGCTGCACGGTAAATAAAACTGGTGATTTTCTTTGCACTTTTTTTCTCGATGAAACCCGGAAAATTTACACCAATCTGGGTGTTTATAACGGCTACCTGTATGTTGAACCAGGATTAACGTATGAGATTAAGCTTCCACCCAAGGTTGAAAAAACCGGGGCTCAGTTGTTAAATCCTTATTTCACGACTTCCGAAATTCACCTGGGTGTGGTGAATTATGAAAAAAAAGAACTTAACTATTTGATACGCACTTTTAATGATGCGTATGATCCGGTTTTAAACAGGTATGCTTTTTTAATTCAAGCTGAATCAGAAATTACTGATTTGGATTCAATGCTTAATAGTTTTCAAAAACC
The DNA here is from genome assembly GCA_030605195.1 of Bacteroidota bacterium. Taxonomy (GTDB): domain Bacteria; phylum Bacteroidota; class Bacteroidia; order Bacteroidales; family VadinHA17; genus CAZEWS01. The sequence goes on along the minus strand of JAUWBB010000057.1, from coordinate 2,987 downwards.
TTACAGGGATATTCAGCATTCCTATTTCAATAGTTATAAAAAATTCAGGTTGGAACTTTTAAGGCATATGACTTATACCAGCAAATCGGTAAGTATGTCAAAGTCGGCTTGCCTTGGTTACGAAATTCTTTATAATAACCCGGCATACATGGATATGTTCAATCAGATATTTTATAAGTTTTTTAACTATTTAATCCGGTCGCGGGAGAGTGATGTAATTTCTCATAATATTAATACGCAACAGAGCATCACCAGCTTAATGGAAACCGTTGGCAACACAGGTATGTTTTCAAATGATTCTCTTGTAGAATTTGTGATCCTTAAAGGTATTTATGATGAATTGTATTCCAACACATTTTCAAAGGAAGCTCTTCTAACCGTTTTGGATTCTTTGTTGCAGACAACAAAGATTCCTGAAAACAGAAAAATTGCCGCGAATATCAAGTATAAAGTAACAAAGTTAATGAAAGGTTATACACCACCTGATTTTAAATTATTTACATTGGACAGTGTACAAATTGAACTTAATGATTTGAAAGGCAGGTATGTTTATCTGAATTTTTGTACTCCTTTAAATTATACCTGTTTGAATCATTTTGAAATGTTGAAAAGGTTATTTCAAAATTACCATGAGTATTTGAATATTGTTACGATACTAGTCTATGAAGATCCGGAAAAAGCAAGAAAATTTATCGAAGAAAAGGATTATGAATGGTTATTTCTTAGTACTGATAATCGCGGTAAGATATTGAGAGAGTATGATGTTAAAGCCTTACCAACCTATTTTCTGCTTGACCCTGAAGGGAAAATGATCATGTCACCTGCATTAAGCCCAACCGAGAATTTTGAAGAATATTTGAAAAGGCTCCTGGCTGCTGAAGGTAAATAATCATCTCGATAAGCTTTCGTTCAATACATCCGCAATAGCCGGAAAGGTGTTGTTAAAGACCATTTTAATATTGTTGGTATCAATCCATATAGCTTCTGTAATGTCCTCCTTTAATTGTGGTTTAAGATTATTACCTTCCGAACAAGCCATTTCAAACCAATACGTTTTTTTTAATACCACCTCAGAATCAAGTCTGTATGTATGATATGTTGGTTTCAGGGGGGATTTTATTTCAAGCTCCGGAATACCACACTCCTCACATACCTCCCTTATGGCAGTTTCTTCAATATCCTCCCCTTTTTTTGCTTTTCCCTTAGGCAGGTCCCACTTTCCACGGCGTTTGATGATCAGGATATTCCCTTTTTGATTTCTTACCAGGCCACCAGCTGCCTCAATATACCGAAAACATTTTTTAAATTCTTCCCATAAGAAATTCAGATCAATATGAAAGATCACCAAACGGTTCAGGGCAGTATGTAGTTCAAAAAATTGCAGGATTTCAGATAATTCCTTTCTGTTATTAAATTTATAGAATAAATCATAATTTTGTTCAAAATCCTTTGTGAAATTATCTGTTAATTTAACTATCCTGTCTTGAAAAAAAACTTTATACATTTGTTACATGGAAAAAGTTGGTGAAATTATAGGCAAAAACTTATTGCAAATTAATGCAATTAAATTAGAACCCGCAAATCCTTTTACATGGGCATCCGGGTGGAAATCACCCATTTATTGTGATAATCGCAAAACCCTTTCCTATCCTGAAATCAGAAATTATATTAGAGATCAAATGGTAAAGATCATTCGTGATCGATATCCTGATGTTGATGTAATTGCCGGAGTTGCTACCGGCGCAATTGCACAAGGAGTATTGGTTGCCCAGGAGTTAGGGTTGCCCTTTGTTTATGTGAGATCAAGTCAGAAACAGCACGGTTTGGAGAATCTTGTTGAAGGAGTTGTCAAACCAGGTCAAAAAGTTGTTGTTGTTGAGGATCTGATTTCTACAGGGAGTAGTAGTTTAAAAGCAGTTACTGCTTTAAGAAATACAGGCTGTGAGGTAAAAGGGCTGATAGCCATCTTTACATATGGATTTTCAGTTGCTGCCGAAAATTTTAAAAAGGCTAATTGTGAGTGGATCACTCTAAGTAACTATAATATATTGATCGATATGGCCTGTAAATCCGGCTTTATTAAAAAAACCGAAATTGAAGCATTAAAAAGCTGGAAGGAAGATCCTGAGAACTGGCACCCCGCAGGTTCTAGTGATTAATTTATAAATAGCCCCGCCTTTTAAGGCGGGGTTTGAAAAGAAACCAACGCTCCTCCCTCGAAATTTGGTGAATTTTATAAATTTGAAAATAAAATTCACCAAATTCCGAGGGGAGATAAATAGACTAACTTTGTTCCCAGCCCTAAAGGACGGGGCTATTGATATTTTTTTTAATCTATAGTTTATGAATAATAGAGGTTAGGCATTATCCCTTTTAGGTATTTTTACATGATGTCAGGTGCCTGTCTGCCTCAGGCTGATTTCCACCTGACATTGAATACTGGAGTAATTAAAATCTTGCCATATCATTAACTGTCGGATGGAAACATCCGACAGCATCGTAATAAACAATTTTGATAAAAAGTGATCCCTGCCAGAAGTCGGGCAGACCTTTGGAGAAATTCCGATACGCTAAAATACGTTTGTATGACTAAGGTAGAAAGCAGAACAGGTAAAATTTCATCTTCTGAAACAAAGGTTTACCACTTCCTTTCAGATTTCAATAATTTTGAAAAACTTTTACCTGCTGATAAAATAAAGAATTGGGAATCGACCGAAAATACTTGCAGGTTTTCCATAGAAGGCATTGGGGATGTCGGGCTGAAAATTGTTGAAAAGGAACCGTATAAGTTGGTAAAGATCAGTGGAGACAAACTGGCAAATGTGGAGTTCAACTTTTGGATACAGATCAAACAAGTTCAGGAAAATGATACAAGAATAAGATTGACCATTAAAGCCGATTTGAATCCAATGATGAGAATGGTCGCATCAAAGCCCTTGCAGGAATTTGTAAATATCCTGATAGATAGAATTGAACAGTTAAAATTC
>JAUWBB010000107.1 GCA_030605195.1 Bacteroidota bacterium | reverse complement strand
TAAATTACAAAGTTAACAAAAAGTAGCTATTCAAAGTCTGCAGAGTAAAAAAAAGCGGTCACCTGGACCGCCTAATCCTGTATTGTACCAATTCTTACTTCTTCGAAAAATCCATTGCTGCTGCCATCCGAACATAAGAATTATATCTCCATTTGGCGTTTTCCTCTGCCAATTTAAACAATTTAGCAGCTTCAGCAGGGAATGACTTTTCCAATGAAGTATAACGTACTTCGGAACCAAGGAATTCCTGGAATTTATTCCAATCCGGCTCTTTGGAATCGAGGGTGAAAGGATTTTTTCCTTCTGCTTCAAGAGCCGGATTATACCTGTACAAATGCCAGTATCCTGCTTCAACTGCAAATTTCATCTGATCCTGGGATTTGTCCATACCCCTTCTCAGTCCGTGGCTAATACAGGGTGAATAGGCAATAATCAGGGATGGACCGGGATAAGCTTCGGCTTCCTTGATAGCCTTTAAATATTGTGACTGGCTGGCTCCCATTGCAACCTGGGCAACATATACATACCCATAAGTTATGAGCATGGCTCCAAGGTCCTTTTTTCTGATCTTTTTACCTGAAGCCGCAAACTTGGCCACTGCACCAATTGGAGTGGCCTTTGATGATTGTCCTCCAGTATTGGAATAAACCTCGGTATCAAGAACCATAAGATTAAAATCTTTTCCGGAAGCCATGACATGGTCTAAACCACCATATCCAATATCATACGCCCAACCATCACCACCTATAGCCCATACGGATTTTTTAACAAGGTATTGTTTCAGGGCAAGTATCTCCTTAGCAAGTGGATCTTTTTCCTTTTCAAGCAATGGGATAACTTTTGAAGAGGCTTCGACCGACTTCTTAGCATCATCTTTTGTTTCGATCCATTCCCTGAACACTTCTTTTGTTTCACCTGAGAAGCTGTTGCTTAGGATTGCTCCCTCCATTTTCAGTGTAATCCGGTCTCTCAATTTACTTACTCCGAGCGCCATACCAAAACCATATTCCGCGTTATCTTCGAATAATGAATTTGCCCAGGCAACTCCTTTTCCCTCTTTATTAGCCCGGAAGGGAGTAGACGGAGCTGTCCCTCCATAAATAGAAGAACATCCTGTTGCATTGGCTACCATCATCCTGTCACCAAACAGTTGCGTAAGAACCTTTAGATAGGGAGTTTCTCCACATCCGGCACAGGCACCCGAAAATTCAAATAAGGGCTGGGCAAACTGACTGTTTTTTACAGTTTTATCTTTTGGCACTACCGTATCTTTATACCCTACCACATTATGCATATAATTCCATCTTTCCACTTCTTCCATTTGGGTACCTAAAGGTTTCATAATGAGTGATTTTTCCTTCGACGGGCATACATCTGCACAATTTCCACAACCCGTGCAATCCAAAACACTTACCTGAATTCTGAACTTATAGTCCTTGATCTGTGCTTTCCCATCAACGGTAACTGTTCCTTCCGGTGCATTTTTTGCTTCTTCATCGGTAAGCAGGAATGGGCGTATACAAGCATGCGGACAAACGTAAGCACACTGGTTACATTGGATACAAAGCTCAGGCTGCCATTCCGGAGTATTAACGGCTATTCCCCTCTTTTCATATTGTGTGGTTCCGGGAGGGAAAGTCCCATCCTCCCTGTCGACAAATGCGCTCACGGGAAGATCATCGCCTTTAAGCAGATTTATTGGTTCAGCAATATTCTTTACAAATTCCGGAATATCCCTTTCGTCTTTCTCCTCCTTAACTTCAATATTCTTCCAGTCTTCGGGAATATCAATCTTTACTACCTTTCCTCCCTCATCTACTGCCGAAAAATTCATATTTACAATCGCTTCTCCTTTCGTACTATAGCTTTTTACAATCGCTTTTTTCATCTCATCAACCGCCTGGTCATACGGTATTACTTCTGATACTTTAAAAAAGGCCGATTGCATAATGGTATTTGTCCTGGTACCCAAACCAATTTCTTCAGCAATATTTGTGGCATTTATTATATAAAATTTAATTTCATTTTCAGCTATCTGTTTTTTCATCGTATCAGGTATCCTCCTTTTTGTTTCTTCAATGTCCCAGATACTATTCAACAGGAATGATCCACCTTTTTTCAGTCCCTTGAGCATATCATATTTATCCAGATACGATGGAACATGGCAGGCTACAAAATCAGGTGTATTTACGAAATATGTCGAGCGAATGGCATTATCACCAAATCTGAGATGGGATATTGTTATACCACCTGATTTCTTCGAATCATAGGCAAAATAAGCCTGTGCATATTTATCTGTATTTTCCCCAATAATCTTTATGGAGTTTTTATTTGCGCCAACAGTACCATCAGCTCCAATTCCATAAAATTTGGCTTCATAAGTACCCTTGGGAGCAATACTTACCTCGGGAAGCAATGGCAATGAGGTGAATGTAACATCGTCAACAATTCCAACAGTAAAATGATTTTTTGGCTCTGGTAACTTCAGATTCTCATAAACTGCTAGAATATGAGCTGGTGTTGTATCTTTCGAACTGAGACCATATCTTCCTCCAACTATCAAAGGTTTGTTTTCTTTTTCGTAGTACAAATCCCTTATATCGAGATAAAGAGGTTCACCGTTTGCTCCAATTTCTTTGGTTCTGTCTAATACAGTAATTCGTTTAACGGTTTCAGGCATAGCCCTGAAAAAATATTTTGTAGAGAACGGCCTGTAAAGATGAACAATCAATAACCCAATTTTCTCGCCATTGCCAACCAGGTAGTCTACAACCTCCCTTGCCGTTTCGGTAATCGATCCCATTGCAATAACTACATGTTCAGCATCTTTAGCGCCATAATATACAAATGGATGGTATTCTCTTCCTGTTAATTTTGTAATTTCCTGCATATAATTTTCAACAATGTCAGGTACAGGTTCATAAAACCGGTTAATGGATTCTTTTGCCTGGAAAAAAATATCGGGATTTTGCGCAGTACCCCGAGTGACAGGATGTTCGGGGTTCAGAGCATTGTCTCTGAACGTTTGTAAAGCTTCATAATCTATCAGGGGGGCAAGGTCTTCGTTTGTAAAAGCGTCGATCTTCTGGACTTCGTGTGAGGAACGGAACCCGTCGAAGAAATGAAGAAACGGAATATGGGATTTTATCGCGCTTAAGTGTGCGACACCAGCCATATCCATTATTTCCTGAATACTTCCGCTGGCGAGGTGAGCAAATCCAGTTTGGCGGGTTGCATAAATATCGCTATGATCGCCAAAAATGGATAAGGCATGAGCAGCAATGCTTCTTGCACTTACATGAAACACGCCCGGCAATAATTCCGCGGCTATCTTGTACATGTTTGGGATCATCAATAATAAACCCTGGGAAGCTGTGAAAGTAGAACACAGGGCGCCTGATTGCAATGAACCGTGAAGAGCGCCTGATGCCCCTCCTTCAGATTGCATTTCTACCACATTTACCGTTTCGCCAAATATATTTTTTCTTCCGTGTGCTGCCCATTCGTCAATATATTCTGCCATATTTGAAGAGGGAGTAATGGGGTAAATACAAGCTATCTCACTAAACATGTAAGCAACATGCGAAGCAGCATAGTTGCCTTCACATGTAATAAAATTAAGTTTTTTTGTCATTTTGTTATCCTTAAGTAATTAATTAACAGTTTATTAATAAAAGATGTTCTGTTGAGCAAAATTAAAATAAATCAGCAATAAGAAGAAGATTCAATAAGGGAAAATACTCCTTGTTCAGTAATTCATTTTGATTACAAATAAGCATCTAAATTAGAGCCCGTCTATAAAGTACGAAAGTTTAAAATAAATAGTAAAAATCACAAATGACAAGCACCAAAATACAAATAAATCTCAATACCCCAAATCACAATATTCAAAGCTGTTTAGGTCATTTGATAATTGATATTTGGAATTTATTTGTTATTTGTTTATTGCTTTTTGGTGCTTTAATTCAAAAATGTTATACAAGCCCCTTCTGTTTGTTTTATACCTGTGTAAAATTAACAGGTCTCCGGCAGGCATTTTATGAATTTTATCAGGGTATCAAAAAATGTATAGGAATTCACTCTCCGCCGGCGGATCATGAGATCGTCACGCTATAAGCGTGACTAAGTTCAATGTTTATGGCTTGATAATGGCTAATTTCATTATACTTTGCATTTTTAAGTCGGCAATCTGAAGACTGGGCTATTTATACTTTTCAGGATTTTGAATCATGTGATTAAGTAATCGTCCGATTTCTTCAGATCGTTTATTGAAATTATTAAAAATTTCTTTTGGTATATATTCACAGGCAAGTGCAAAATCAAGCCAAACCTGGATTTCGGTGTTTTCCATATCTGAATCAGAAATCTTGCTTACGAAATGGGCTTCATACAGACGTTTAGGATATCCTTCACCAATATTTGAACAAACAGATCTTGAGGATTTTCTTATCTGAGTGGTCAAAGAGTAAAGTTCATCTTTAGGAAATTTCTTGCTAACGTGATCTTGTGGACTGCCGACTGTATACTGCCCGCCCGAACGTACCGTTCGGTACGGGCGGGCCGACTATTAACTAATCATTTATGAAACCTGAAAATTAAGGTTTTTTTTAATTCACCCTGTGAAACTATGTCCTTGATTTTTATTGACTGTTCATTGAAATCAGGAATTCTTCATTTGATTCAGTTCGCATTAACCGGTCGCGCAGGAATTCCATAGCTTCGATAGATGTCATATCAGTCAGGTAATTTCTCAGTATCCAAATCTTGTTCAGGAGGTTTTTCTCAAGTAAAAGTTCTTCTCTCCTGGTACTTGATAAAGGAAGATCAATCGACGGATAAATTCTTTTATTGGAAAGCTTTCTGTCAAGCTGAAGTTCCATATTGCCCGTTCCCTTAAACTCCTCAAAAATCACGTCATCCATTTTTGAACCTGTTTCAGTAAGAGCTGTGGCCAGAATCGTCAGCGAGCCGCCATTCTCAATATTCCTTGCTGCGCCAAAAAATCTTTTGGGCTTTTGAAGTGCATTTGAATCTACCCCACCTGAAAGAACCTTACCCGATGCAGGTGCAATTGTATTAAAAGCCCGGGCCAACCGGGTAATCGAGTCCAGTAAAATAACAACATCATGGCCGCACTCAACCATTCTTTTCGCTTTCTCCAATACAATATTTGCAACACGAACATGTCTCTCAGCCGGCTCATCAAAAGTTGATGAAATAACTTCAGCTTTGACATTTCTGGCCATATCCGTTACCTCTTCAGGTCGTTCGTCAATAAGAAGGATTGTTAAAAAAACCCCAGGATGATATTTGGTAATCGCATTGGCAACATCCTGCAGCAGAATGGTCTTTCCTGTTTTTGGCTGTGAAACAATCAACCCACGCTGACCTTTACCGATAGGAGTAAACATATCAATCACCCGAACGGAAAGATTCCCTTCTCCGCGTTTGCAAAGCGTGAACTTTTCCTCGGGGAACAGAGGAGTTAAATAATCGAAAGGAACTCGATCCCTGATGTAGTCAGGACTCCTTCCATTTATTTCCTGAACTTTTATTAATGGAAAATATTTTTCACCATCCTTAGGTGGACGAATACTCCCATTTAAGATATCTCCCGTTTTAAGACCGAATAATTTGATCTGCGATTGTGAAACATATATATCATCGGGAGAATTCAGGTAGTTATAATCTCCTGATCTGAGAAAGCCATATCCATCAGGCATGATCTCCAAAACTCCTGAAGCAGTTATGATCCCATCAAAATCATAGGCCTTTTCTTTATGTCGTTTTTGATAACGGGGAGCTTCTTCTTTTTGATACTCCTTTTTCCTGTCCCTATGTTCCACCGTTTTATCTTCCCGAGCAAATACACTTCTTTTTACTGTTTGTTCTTTTTTTTCAGCTTCTTCCGTGGTGGATTTTTGAGAAGGCAAGGATGTTAATGCAGTTATATCAGTTCTCGTAATTTCCGGTTTATCCTTAATAAATGTATCCTTATCCACTTTTACAGTTTGAATTTTGCCCCTTCCTACGGGTTGCCTTTTTTCTGTTCTTTTTCCTCCAGTTGCAGTTATAGCCTGCTGATCCAGAATTTTATAGACCAAATCCTGTTTTTTTAAGGAATCTACTCTTTTTATCTGCAATTGCTTGGCAATTTCACGTAACTCAGGTGCAAGTTTCTTGTTCAATTCTAAGATATCATACATAATTATAACAGGAAATTTTAAAATGTTTAAGGTTTAATGAATTAAGTAGAGATGAAAATAAGTAACAATTAAACGGAAATATTGTGACTAAAGTAAATTAAAAGGGAAAAGGAAAAGCCTAATTGATATAGCGATCAGGAAATTCACTGCAAGTATAAGCAAATCCTCAGAATTACCAAAAAAATAATCAAATTATTTGTCAAACAAGAATTTCCACACCGAAGTGCTTCAGTATCCTGTTTATTGACATTTGACCTTTCTGCTTCCTATTTTATTGACAATCAGTAATTGATTAAGAAATTTATGATTTATTCAGACTTCATTTTAGTTACTGTTTGGGAAATTATTTTTTCTAATCAGAATTGCAACATTTACCAAGTTAAATACGTATATGATGTGGCTTTAATAACCACTCAGGAATGCGTCAACTTAAAATAATCAAACAGGTTACCAACCGTGACACTCCATCGCTTGACAAATATCTCCATGAGATAGGCAAAGTTGAATTAATTACAGCAGAAGAAGAAGTTGAACTGGCAAGAAGAATCCGGGGTGGCGATTTGGATGCTTTAAATCAACTCGTCAAGGTCAATCTTCGATTTGTTGTTTCGGTTTCAAAACAATATCAAAACCAGGGCCTGAGTTTGCCCGATTTGATAAATGAAGGAAATCTGGGATTAATAAAGGCAGCTCAGCGGTTTGATGAAACCAGAGGTTTTAAATTTATCTCTTATGCTGTTTGGTGGATCAGGCAATCCATTCTTCAGGCATTATCTGAACAGTCCAGAATTGTCCGGATACCTTTAAACAAAATCGGATATATTAATAAAATTAATAATATCCTCGCGGTACTGGAACAGAAATTCGAAAGACCGCCAACCGAATTGGAAATTTCACAGGCACTTGAATTAACTCCGAAGGATATTAAGGTATCCATTATTAATGCGGTTCGTCATATTTCAATGGATGCGCCCCTGGCAATTGGGGATGAAAACAATATGTATGATGTACTCCTGAGCAAAGATGCACCAAGCCCTGATAAGCAATTGATAATAGATTCACTACGCAAAGAAATTGAACGCGCATTAAATACCTTAACGCATCGTGAAGCGGATATCGTCAGGTTATATTATGGATTAAACGAAAAATATCCGATTACCCTGGAGGAAATTGGGGAAGCGTTTAACCTGACCAGGGAAAGGGTAAGACAGATCAAAAAAAAAGCAATAAAGAGATTAAAGTATAATGCCGGCAGTAAAATTTTAAAAACCTATCTGGGATAGGTGTTTTCGTGACCCAAACTTGAAATCTTCCGCTGATAAAAATAAAGAGAAAAAATAACTTTTTCTCTTTATTTTTTCTACTTAATCTATTTTTGTACATTGCAATACAACATTAATCCGGTTAATTTATGAGTCATTTAGTAGCCCCTTCTTTATTGGCTGCCGATTTTGGTAACCTTAAGAAAGACATTGACATAGTAAACACCAGCCAGGCAGACTGGTTTCACCTGGATATAATGGATGGTGTTTTTGTTCCGAACATCTCTTTTGGATTCCCTGTACTCGAATCTTTGCGAAAGTATGCCCAAAAACCCCTTGATGCACATCTTATGATTGTCAACCCAGATAAATTCCTGGAAAACTTTAAGGATTTAGGGATTTTTAATTTAACCGTTCATTACGAAACCTGTACACATTTGCATCGCACTGTACAAAAAATCAAATCTTTGGGAATGAAAGCCGGCGTTTCGTTAAATCCACATACCCCGGTTTATGTATTGGATGAAATAATTACTGATGTCGATATGATACTCATCATGTCAGTAAATCCTGGGTATGGAGCCCAGGAATTCATTCCTCAATCTTTCAAAAAAATAAGAAAACTCAAAAAGCTTATTATTGAATCCGGCAGTCGCGCACTGATTCAGGTAGATGGCGGAGTGGATGTTTCAAATGCCGGCGAATTGGTTGAGGCAGGAGTGGATGTTTTGGTGGCAGGTAATACGGTGTTTGGTTCGGATAATCCCTCCGAAACAATCCGTGCATTGAAGAATTTCTAATCTTCTGTCAGATAACAGGAAACTGTGATGCAGTGTTGAGAAGTTTATAAGTTTAGTAATTAAGAATGAACTTGTAGGTTTAGGAATTTGCTTTTTGCCGAAAAATCATACCACCCAGACCCTCGATTGCTCAAAAAAAATGTTAAACCTTCCACGAGGTTGTGAATAACTTTCAAATTGTATCTTTGACATACTGAGCACAACCCTCTCACAAACTGAGCAATATTGTTTCCATGTTGTGAATAGCTTTCAAATTGTATCTTTGACATACTGAGCACAACCAATATTCATTATTACATTGACGAGTATCGGTTGTGAATAGCTTTCAAATTGTATCTTTGATGTATTGAGCACAACAATGTTTTATACCGGTTATACTCGTTACCTGGTTGTGAATAGCTTTCAAATTGTATCTTTGATGTATTGAGCACAACTTAAACCGTAACCATGGATCCACACGTAAGGTTGTGAATAGCTTTCAAATTGTATCTTTGATGTATTGAGCACAACACAAGCGTGGTTGTTTATTATTGTATCGAGGTTGTGAATAGCTTTCAAATTGTATCTTTGATGTATTGAGCACAACTAAACTATCATTGTATAGTACCC
>JAUWBB010000384.1 GCA_030605195.1 Bacteroidota bacterium | reverse complement strand
TTTGAAGATACAACCATCCGGTCATATATCATGAGTGATACTCTGAACTCACTTATTCACCGGGGAGACAACTATGATGCAGATGTTTTACAAGATGAACGATTAAGGATTGAATTCTTGTTGAAAAATCAGGGTTATTATAATTTCTCCTATGAATATATTTACTACGAGGCGGATAGTGCACTTAGATCCCGACAGATAGATCTTAGTATTGGAATAAAGGCATATCAGAAAAAAATTTATGCAAACCGGTATGAGAAAGCTCCTCATATATCCTATAAGATTAACAATATTTATGTGTTCAGTGATTTTAATCCGCAGGAAGCACTTGTTCAGCCCGAAGAGTATTTCCGGGATCTGGATACCGTATTTTACAATGGTTTATACATTGTTTCGAGAAGTAAACAACCTGTCGTAAACCCAAAGGTAATTGCTCAGTCGAATTATTTGAAAAAAGGCAACTTGTATAATTTAACCGATGTTGAACGGACCCACTCACACCTTTCCTCACTAAAGCTTTTCAGGCTGGTTAATATCCAATTCAATGAACTTTACTCTCAGGAAAATAAGAGTGATGGGGCCTATCTGCTTGACTGCAATATTCAGTTGACTCCTTTTATCCTTCAATCTTATACTGTTGAGCTTGAGGGTACAAACTCATCGGGTAACCTGGGAGGAGCAGTAAATTTGTTATATCAACACAGGAATCTGTTTCGTGGTGCGGAAAATTTCAATTTGAAATTAAAAGGAGCATTCGAAACATTAACGGAGGAAATCGGAGGATTAAGAAACACGCTTGAGTATGGTGTTGAAGCCGGCATTACGTTCCCGAAATTTTTGTTTCCCTTTATGGAGTCAGAAAGGTTTGTAAAGAAATACAACCCGAAAACGTCCCTTTCACTTGCATATAACTTTCAACGCAGGCCTATTTTTACACGAACGGTGGCAAATGCTTCTTTTGGTTATAACTGGCATCAGCCGGGATATTCTTCACATATTATTTATCCGGTTGACATCAATGCTGTTAAACTATTTGACATTGATGAAGCCTTCAGGCAACGATTAGATACTACTTCCTACCTGGCTTTCAGTTATAATGATGTGATGATTACAAGCACCAACTATAGCTATATTTTTAATAATCAGGATATTAAGAAGAAGGAGGATTTTATTTTCTTCAGGTTTAATATTGAAACAGCCGGAAATTTTCTCAGGGGGATTAATCGCGTGTCGGATGCCATAAGGGTTGACACCAGTTATCAGTTGTTGGGATTGGAGTATGCTCAATTTGTCAAGGGGGATTTCGATTTCCGGTATCACCGGGTATTGAATGAAGCAAATACAATTGTTTACAGGGCTTTTATGGGCTTTGGGTATCCTTACGGAAATTCACGGGCTATCCCCTTCGAGAAGCAATATTTTGGAGGTGGCGCTAACGGGGTCAGGGCTTGGCATGTTCGTTCACTTGGACCGGGTTCATATGATCCAGGTGAGACGACCTTTTTTAATCAAACGGCAGATATAAAAATTGAGGCCAATCTGGAGTACCGGTTTAAATTGTTTTGGGTGCTCGAGGGAGCATTATTTGTTGATGTTGGAAATATCTGGTCGATCAACAGGGAAGAGGCCCGGCCAGGATCTTTTTTTGAATGGAATAAGTTTTATAAAGATCTTGCTGTTGGAACAGGAATAGGCACCCGTTTTGATTTCAGCTTTTTTATTTTCAGGTTGGATTTGGGTATGAAAATGCGTGATCCAAAATACTCTTCCGAAGCCATCTGGATTTTTAACCGGAATCCGGCTTCTACACAAAGGGAGAATTATAAATTTTCTGATAACTTAACCCTGCATTTAGGGATAGGATATCCATTTTGAGTTTCATTGTATCGGAATTTACTCACTCGCCCTGTGAAATAAAGTCTATGACTTTACTGCACTGCAGTATTTCACAGGACAAGTTCATGAGATCGTCACGCTTGCAGCGTGACTAAGTTCAATGTTTTGAGGTTTACAAACAATTAAAAATTAGAAATTAAAAATTTAAAAAAATGTTATTTAGATGTTTTGCTTGAAATTGACCCTAAAATCTTTTTAAGCTCACCTGATTCATTAACCAAATATTTTCCTGTTTCTTTATCTCCAATGTCAAGAGCTTTATATATTTTTAACCAATAATTTGATTCCCGCATCTCTCTTAATGAAATTTGACGGGGTGAATAGTTAGCTCCGCTTGATGTTGCCGCTTTTGTCAACTGGTATTTCATCACAGTAATTTCTGTAGTATTTTTTATATTCCTTAAAAATTTTATTACATCTATCGCGAACTTAAATAACCTTTCTCCTAATCCTCTATCCATAATTTTTAATTTTTAATTTTTAATTAAATAGCGTAGCTATGTTCTCTATACGTAACTCAATTTAATCATATTGGTCTTGCCTTGCCGGTTCATGGGAATGCTTCCAACATGGATGACCACCTCATCATCCTTCAGTACACCCTTTTCTTTTAATATAGTGACAGAAGTTAACACAGCATCGCTCATCTGGTCATATTGGTGGAGGTAATAAGCTCTAACTCCCCAGACCAGGGATAAAATGCGCAATAGTTTTTTGTTTTTGGTAAAAACAAAAATATCGGCATTTGGTCGATGACTGGAGATCCTGAAAGCTGTATAACCCGAGTGGGTAAAGGTAATAATGGCTTTAGCTTTTGTCTGGTCAGCCATTTTACATGCATTGTAGCAGATTGAGTCAGGC
>JAUWBB010000302.1 GCA_030605195.1 Bacteroidota bacterium | reverse complement strand
ATTCAAGTATTCCGGGTTGGAAGCTATAAAAACTGGCAATGTGTAATTAAAATGAATCAACGGATTAGTCACAATAATACTAATATATATCACGATAAAAAATTATGGATACAAAACCAAGATGCATTGAGTTGGAAGAAGTCTCTATCCGGTTTTCGGGTGATTCAGGAGATGGGATGCAATTAACAGGCACATTATTTTCAAATACTGCCGCATTATTCGGAAATGATCTTTCTACCTTCCCGGATTATCCGTCTGAAATTCGTGCTCCCCAGGGAACGGTTGGAGGTGTTTCAGGTTTCCAGGTACATGTGGGACATTCACAGATCAATACCCCGGGTGACTATACCGATGTGCTGGTAGCAATGAATCCTGCAGCTTTAAAAGCAAATGCAAAATGGATTAAAACCGGGGGAACCATTATTTTAGATAAAGATAATTTTGATGAAAAAGGGTTTTCAAAGGCTGGATATACCGATGACCCTTTAAAAACTGAAAAGTTCGACAAGTTTAATGTAATTGATGTTCCGATAACCTCCTTAACCAAAGAGGCCGTTAAAGATATGGGACTGGATAACAAAAGTGCCATACGAACAAAAAACATGTTTGCTCTGGGGATGGTTTTCTATTTGTTTAACCGAACCCTTGACTATACCTTCGACTTTTTTGAGATTAAGTTTAAAAAGCGGCCGCTAATTATAGAGGCAAATAAAAAAGTCTTACAAGCCGGGTATAATTATGCTGAAACAATCGAAGCACTAACACCTGTCATAAAAGTTAAAGCTGCTGATATCGAGAAAGGGAAGTACCGGAATCTGAATGGAAATGTTGCAACTGCCTGGGGTTTACTCGCTGCCTCCGAAAAAGTGGGTAAGGAAATATTTGTTGGCTCGTACCCGATTACTCCGGCAACAGGCATTTTGGAAGAACTTTCCCTGAGAAAAGATCTGGGAGTAAAGTCGTTCCAGGCAGAAGACGAAATCGCAGGTATTTGTTCTGCTATTGGTGCAAGCTTCACTGGTTCCCTGGCAGTTACAACAACTTCTGGTCCCGGCTTGTCTCTTAAATGCGAAGCAATTGGTTTGGCTGTAATGACTGAATTACCTTTGGTCATTGTTAATGTTCAAAGAGGAGGACCTTCAACCGGTTTGCCAACAAAAACGGAACAAGCAGATCTTTTACAGGTGTTATACGGAAGAAATGGTGAATGCCCGGTTCCTGTACTTGCAGCAAGCACTCCATCCGATTGCTTTTATTACGCATATGAAGCAGCTAAAATAGCCATGGAACACATGACCCCCGTTATACTACTCACTGACGGGTTTTTAGGTAATGGATCGGAACCCTGGAAAATACCCGGTATGGCGGATATGCCTGAGATAAATCCACCGTTGATCCCGGAAGGAACTGAAAATTTTCAACCTTACGTACGCGATATGGAAACCTTGGTGAGAGGATGGGCTATTCCAGGAACAAAAGGCCTTGAACACCGTGTAGGTGGTCTCGAAAAAGATGCAATTACGGGAAGTGTTTCACACGATCCGTTAAACCACCAAAAAATGGTTGAAACCCGTGAAGAAAAAATCAACAGGATTGTTAAGGACGTTCCCGACCTTGAAGTTGATGGGGATGTTTCAGGTGAGCTTCTAATTATTGGCTGGGGAAGTACTTATGGCCACTTATTAACTGCTTTAAGAGAACTGGAATCTGAAGGTAAAAAAATTAGCCTGGCTCATTTTAGATATATCAGTCCATTACCAAAAAATACAAGAGAAGCGCTAAGCAAGTTTAAAAAGATTGTTGTTTGTGAATTAAACCTGGGACAATTTGCCAAATATCTGAGAATGAACTTTCAGGAATTTGAATTTAAACAATACAATAAAATACAAGGTCTTCCTTTTACGGTTATTGAACTAAAGGAATATTTTATTAAAATTTTGGAAGAGGAATAAAATGACACAAGAAAAACTTACTTCGAAAGACTTTAAGAGCGATCAGGAGATAAAATGGTGCCCTGGTTGTGGCGACCATGCAATCTTAACCGCTATTCAGCGAGCACTACCGGAACTTGGAATAAAAAAGGAGAATTTTGTTTTTATTTCAGGAATTGGATGCTCCTCAAGACTGCCTTATTATATGGATACCTTTGGCTTTCATGGGATTCATGGCAGAGGTTCAGCTATCTCATCAGGCGTTAAGATTGCTAATACCAGGTTGAGTGTGTGGCAAATGACCGGGGACGGAGATGCACTGGCCATTGGAGGAAACCATTTTATTCATGCCATTAGACGAAATATCGATATTAACATCGTTCTCTTTAATAATGAAATTTATGGTTTAACCAAAGGACAATATTCACCAACCTCACAAAAAGGCGCTGTCACACATACTTCTCCTTATGGAACTGTTGAAGCACCTTTCCATCCCGGGGAGCTCGCGATTGGTGCACAAGGGAAATTCTTTGCCAGAACAGTAGACAACAATATAAAATTAGCTACTGAAATATTTATTGAAGCAGGTAAACATGAGGGCACATCGGTAATTGAGATCTTACAGAATTGTGTCATTTATAATGACAAAACCTACGGTTATCTTACTGGTAAAGAGTATAAAGATGACCGGCAAATTATCCTAAGGCATGGGGAACCCATGATTTTTGGAAAAGAAAGAGATAAAGGTCTGATCCTTGATGGGTTGAAACTGAAAGTTGTGAAAATCGGTGAAGACGGAATTACAGAAGACGATATTCTGGTTCATAAGGCAAATGAGAATAATCCGGGTATTCATACTATGCTGGCTAACATGCGCTATCCCAATTATCCTGTAGCTGTGGGAGTCATAAGAAATGTACAGGCACCATCATATGAAGCAAGTCTTGAAACGCAAATCGAGAAAGTAAAAACTCAGTCGAAGATAAAAAAAATGGATGACCTGTTTAACAGTGGTACCGTCTGGGAAGTAAAATAATCCCCCATTTTCCTTTAGCTCCTTACTGATAGGCGCTACTTTCTATGACTTCTGAAAAAAATCCCTTAACTTTATGAATTAACTTGTAACTTATAACTTATAACTTATGACATTTAACCCGTAACCTGACCAAGAATCGAAAAACCACAAACTACAAACCACAAACCATGTCCCTGATTGAAGGACTCATCGAAGCACAGAAATATGATTTTAGCGATACATCCTTTAGCCTCTTAATGCAAAAAAGGATTCATAAAGTGCTTTTAATATGTAGCAACTATGATGCCTATATGCTGGAAGAGGATGGCCGGATCGATGAACAAATATTCAACGAATACGTTTCACTAAACTTGCGTTATCCTCCCACTTTTGTTCAAACTAACTCGGATAAGGATGCTATTGAGATTTTGAAAAATGAAAATATCGATTTGGTAATTAGCATGTTAAGCCTTGGAGGTTTTGATATGTTTGAATTAGCCAAAAAAATTAAAAAACAAAATCCTAAAATTCCTATTGTTGTTCTTACACATTTTTCAAGAGAAGTTTCAATAAAACTTGAAAGGGAAGATTTGAGCGCCATCGATCACGTGTTTTCCTGGCTGGGAAATGCTGATATTCTTCTTGCAATTATTAAGTTGATCGAGGATAAAATGAATGCCGACTATGATGTGAAACAGGTTGGTGTTCAGGCTATTATTTTAGTAGAGGATTCAATCAGGTATATATCTACCTACCTTCCCAATTTATACAAAATTATTTTGAAGCAATCAAGGGATTTTCAGCAAGAAGCCCTGAATGAACATCAAAGGATGCTCAGAATGAGGGGGCGTCCTAAAATCCTTCTTGCTACCTCTTTCGAAGAAGCATTGGCATTATATGAAAAATATAAGTTCAATGTTTTGGGTGTTATTTCAGATATCAGTTTTAAAAGGAAGGGGAAAAAAGATACTGAAGCAGGAATTGCTCTTTGTAAGAAAGTGAAAGAAGATGACAGCCATATGCCCTTTCTTTTACAATCATCTGATTTAAAATTTAAATATCTGGCTGAAAAACTGGGGGTGGGTTTTATCCATAAGTATTCCAAATCATTGTCTATCGAGCTAAGGGACTTTATTATACAGAACCTTGCTTTTGGACCATTCATTTTCATCGATCCAAAAACGATGAAAGAAATTGCCAGTGCAACTGATTTGCAAAATTTTCAACAGCTATTGTTAACCATACCGGATGATACACTTGAGTACCATAACAGCAGAAACCATTTATCAAAATGGTTAAATGCACGGG
>JAUWBB010000074.1 GCA_030605195.1 Bacteroidota bacterium | reverse complement strand
TGCCATTCGGGAAGGATCGCCTAAGCCACCGGCATAGCGTTCGGTTTCTTCAATGGTGAATGAACGGGCACTAACGAAAGCCATTTCATTGATGGGGCGGTCCTTACGGGCAAAGGCTTTTACCATCACCTCTTCCAGTTTCAGATCCAAAAACAATTCTTTACCGGATTTGAGAATGGCGTTCCGGATAAATTCCGGTTTGTAACCGATAAATGAAACCTTAATGCTTACACGGCCGACAGGGACATTTTCAATCCTGAACAAACCGTCCCTGTCGGTGGTTGTACCGATCATGGGATCGGTATCCAGCACAATGATGTTTGCCCCGGGGATTGGTGTTTTAATTACAGCATCAACAACTACTCCCCGTATGGTTTGGGTGAAATCCTGGGGGGAAGCATGTAATAAAAAAAATAATTCAAAAATGAATAAAACATAAAGTCGTTTGAGATATATTCTTTTCATGTACGGTATCAAGAACCTCCGGAAAATGCCCTTTCCCCGGACCACGTTGGTTGACACAATTTCTGTGTTAATGCCTTTTCCGACAAATTCGGTTCGGCTATTCACTTTCATCATTTTGTTTTCGAGAGTGAATTCAAATAATTTATTCCAATTAAAATCTATGATTTCCTGAATCGCTACTATTTTCTTGCCATTTCTTTCAAACGTTAATCGTAATTTGCTTCCCCGAGTACCCGGCATACCGCTCAGGTATTCAAGCTTTTTCAGAACAAAACAACCGACAGGGATTGGAATCGCTGTCGGGGTTTTTTATTATATTCGTCGAGCTGAAGCCTGCCCGGCTTGTTTGACGGGTCGTAGCCTGACTAGTTTTTGGTATTCCAGATTTCCCATGATCTTTCGGCCTGAAGTTCCAGCATTGTTAAACCGTTGATGGTTACAGCTCCTTTTTCTTTTCCCAGTTTCAGGAAAGTTGTTTGTTCAGGGTTATAAACCAGATCGTATAAAATATGATCCGGAGTAAAGGATTCATAAGGAAGTGGAGGAAAAGACCGGGTATCAGGATACATCCCCAGAGGAGTGGTGTTGATAATAATCAGATATTCGGACATCAGAATGTTGTCGATCGTATTATATGCTATATGATTTTTCTCAGATGGGTTACGGGAAACAAAGATATATGTAATATTCAGCTTATCAAGGGCAAAAGCCACTGCTTTTGATGCTCCCCCTGTTCCCAGGATAAGGACTTTTTGATGCACGGAACCTAATAATGGTTTTAAGGAATTTTGAAAACCATAAACATCCGTATTATATCCGGCTATCAATTTCTTATCTTTTTTTTCAAAAATTTTTATGGTATTGACAGCACCAATTATTTTTGCTTCGCCGTGTATCTCATCAAGATATCGGATAACTGATTCTTTGTACGGTATTGTAACATTCAGGCCTGCCAGGCCAGGTAATTTTCTGATTAATAACGGCAATTGATCGATGGAATGTATTGGGAAATTTTCGTAGGAAACCTCCGTAATATTTTCCCGCTTGAATTTCTCAAAAAAATAGTTTTTTGAGAAGGAGTGTGAGAGAGGATAGCCGATTAAACCGTACTTTTTCATAAAGCCGACAAAAATGTTTTAATTATACAGTTATTTGTTAATCTCTTTTGACATATTTGGAATGATGGAATGATGTGCCATAGGCATTCCTTCGGAAGAATATTTAATATTGAGATTTGATATTTATTTATTCACATCATAATTAATTTTTAAAGGTGTTCATGAGCTCACTTCGTTCGGTTGTCATTTGTTTATTGTCATTTGCGATTTTTTTCTTTTCCCTGGGCAAATTTTTCAATAAGCCATATGGATAATACTCCAATTATCAAGAGAAAAATTGCAATAGCGACTTCATGGTTAAACGATTCAGGAAAATATTTTTCATATCCCTGAATGATCATGTCGCCGTTTTTTTTCAATAAGAGGTTACCGGCTTCACCGGTCAGAAACACTTCTTTTTTCCACGGCCACAAAATGCTGAGTGATCCTAAAATAAATCCGGTTAACAACGCGATGGTTTCGTTTTTAAACTTCTGAAAAATCCATGAAAGCAAATGGGAAAAGGCTAATAAGCCAAAACCTGCTCCCAGAACAACAGGAACAAGGATTTTCAGATCGAAATTATTAACCGCGTATATAAACACCAGCTTATAATTTCCCATCAGGATCAGCACAAACGATCCTGAAAGCCCGGGAAGGATCATACTGCATACAGCAACGATCCCACAAATAAACAGGTAATAAAGAGCCCTGTTTTCTGTTGCCGGATTCAGTATGGAAATAAAAATGGCTATTCCTGTCCCAACGATAAAAGTTACGGCAACGGGTATGTTAACTTTATCGATGGTTTTACCGACAAAATAGACCGATGCCAGTATAAGCCCGAAGAAATAGGCCCATATATAAACCGGATAGTGATCAAATAAGTAACTAAGTATCCTGGCCAGGGTAAGAATACTAAAAATAACTCCAAGGAAAATGGTGATTAGAAAATTCAGGTTAACATGTTTGGAGAACTCTCTGAATTTACCGGCAAACAAAAGCTTGATCGCCTTAATATCAAAGGATTTAATTGAATGGATCAGTTTTTCGAAGATACCCGTGATAAGGGCAATTGTTCCTCCCGATACTCCGGGTATAACATTGGCTGCACCTATTCCGATACCTTTTAAAAATAAGGTAATGTATTCCTTCATTTATTATTTTTTCATTTCTTCCGGAAGGAATTCAAAAAAAGTATCACCACGCAATCCAAGTCGTAATGCCTCAAGTGATACTACTTCTGTGGGAGCAATATTTCCAAGGTTAACATTCGCGCCAAGCAATTTAATAAACCATACCTGTTGTCCTTTATTGGGAGCTTCCCACAGAACATTTTCTATTTTAACATGCTTAATGATATCGTTGATAAGCTCAATATTAGCTGATCCATCAGGATTGTATATCCCTATCGTACCGCTTTCGCGTGCTTCGGCTATCACTTTCCAGGCACCCGCTTCCAGTTCGGTTTTCATCATAGATACCCACATATCCGGAGGAAAAACAACATCGGCCTGTTTTGAGCCTACTTCGGACAGTACGGTTACCTGTTCGGAAAGTTTTTTAACGTATTCGAGTTTTTCAGGATGGGGAATAATCATAGAACCATCTGATATTTCAGCCAGGTCAAGATCAAACTTATCGATCATACGCCTGTAATCATCAAATAATCCACGTAGAATAAATGCTTCAAACAATGTTCCGCCAAAATATGGACGCAAATTTCCTTCCCTGTAAACCTTGATCTTCTCTTTAAGGTTTTTCGTAAACAACGCGGTTCCAAAACCGAATTTTACAACATCGGTAAATTCGCTGCCCGAAGAAACAAAGTTTTCCGCTTCTTTCAAGCTTAATCCTTTATCCATCATCATGGTAATTCCTTCGTCGCGGGGTTTTTTTCCTCTTTCCGGCAAGTACGGAATGTCAAAATTCATTTTTAATCGTTTTTGAAATGCATCAATGTTTCTTTTATCTTTTTATCGGATCTCCCTTCCGGGTATAGTTTGAAAAATTCGTTATGCTGGTCATAGTCTAAGGAAAGAGCTTCATTAAGATTAGTAAAACCCAGTTCAGAATCACCGGTCATGAAACAATAAGCTGCCAGGTGATAATAAATTACCGGGCTGGAATTAAGCAGTTCCAATGCATTGGTAAGAACAGTTACAGCATCTTTTATCAGGCTATTATCATATAATAAATGTGCATATTCGAGCCATATCCGTTCGTTATAGGGATCCAATTTGGTTGCCTGCTCATATGCATGGTGCGCTTCATTAATTTTATTCATTTTCTTATACGCTCTACCCAGCTCGGCCCAGAATATTGGATCTTCACGATCTAAATGAACAGCCTTTTTAAAATAATAGACACTGTATTCCGCCATCCCTTTCTTTAAAAGAATATTTCCAATACAAAACCATGGTTCCGGAAATTCAGGGTCGGACTTTAGCGCCTCTTTATAATATTTAATTGCTTTATCTCTTTCGTCCAGTTTTTCATAACATTCGCCAATATAGGTCAATGCTTCTGCAATCTCATCTTCCAGTTCCATATAGTTTTCATATGCATCAATAGCTTCCTTGTATCTCTCGAGGCTTACAAGAATATTTGCTTTATTAAAACAGGAATATGAATGTTCCTGGTTTATTGCCAAAGCAAAATCGTATGCTTCTACAGCTTTCTCCAACTCATTTGCTTTGTTATATACGATGCCCAGGTTATACCAGATATTATCAGCAAAAGGATCAAGTTCGAGATATTTTGTGTAGAATTCGATGCTTTTATGGAGTTCATTTATTTTGTTGTAACAGAAACCCAACTCGTAAAGATAAGAAGGATTATCCGGGTCCATTTTATTTGCCTTTAGAAGGTATTGGATAGCATCTTTATACCGGTTAAGCTGAATGAATGACAAAGCTATGCTATAGAGTAACTCATCTTTGTTTTCAGGATCGAGGGAAAGGGCATAATTAAAGTTCTTGACCGCCTCTTTAATATCGCCCAAAAGGCTCAGGGCACTCCCCTTGATGGCAAATATTTCATAATTATTCAATTCGATCCTTTCAAGTTTTTTGAGTATCTCAAGTGATTTCAGGGGTTCACCCTTATCAACCAGTACCTGTGCCTTTTTTAGTTGGAGAATTGCCGAGGTTGGATGTTGTTTTGTTGCCACCTTAATAGCCTCGAAAGCACTATTGGCCTCATTAATATCAATATAATAGTTGATAATGTTTTCGAATTCAAATACGTCAAAAAAGTATTGTATTTTATTCCTTTTCATACTTTCATAGCGCTGCACAGTATCCTGAAAATCATTCTCTTCATAAAATTCGTCCCGTTCTTTTCTCATAAGCAAAAATTCAGGGTGTAAAATTAAGAATTATTTATTGAAGTTTTGCATGTTAATGAAACAGTTGCTTGTCTCTAAACTTTGCTATTTTTGCAGTGGACTGATAGTGAACTTTTCATGGAAATTGAATTTTTTGTTATCCTGGGGGTTATTTTCTTTTCGAGTCTTTGCAGGTCGACTTTCGGGTTTGGAGATGCTATGATCGCCATGCCCATACTTGCTATTCTAACAGGCATAAAAACAGCAACCCCCCTGGTTGCTTTGATTGGAACCACTATTGCTATTTCTATTCTGATAAGACACTGGTCACAAGTAAATTTCAGAAGTGCATGGAGATTAATTTTATCTTCCATTGTTGGAATTCCGGTTGGTTTGTTATTTCTAAAGAATGTAAATGAAGATATGGTTAAATTTATTCTGGCCTTTTTTATTCTCTTTTTTTCAGTTTATAATCTGGTCAAACCAGAGCTTTACCTGAGGAGGGAAAGATACGGGTTTGTTTTTGGTTTTATTGCCGGAATTCTTGGAGGAGCATATAATACAAATGGTCCACCGGTGATTATTTACGGAACTTTACGGAAGTGGAATCCGGCAAACTTCAGGGCGACGCTACAAGGATATTTCCTGCCAACAGGAGGATCAATCCTTATTGGTCATGCTATTGCAGGACTATGGACCACCACGGTGATAAAATATTATGTTTTCTCATTGCCTATAGTTTTTATGGCAGTCTTCCTTGGAAATTATTTGAACAGGAAATTCAGAAGGGAGAGTTTCACAAAATATATTTATACCATATTAATCATACTTGGAATCTGGCTTATAGTAAACTCTTTAAAAATAGCGTAAGTTCGATAAAGTATAAATAATGTTTACTAATCCGGTAAATTGATAGCCACTTAGCGGCTTGCTTAACTGCTTTAATTATGTACTTTTTGAAGAATCGCGTTTTTGGATGGATAGTATTTCGTTGCCGGTTAATAAAAATAAAAACCAAAACGTATAGCAAGGCGGTGATATCGTTCATATATATCTACTTCTTGTTCATCCCAATCAAACATCCTCGTAGTTTTTATTTCCTGGAACCGGTATGCAATGCTTAAGGCAATTGCTGTACGGTTATTAATAGTAAATCTAAATCCAATCCCTGAACTAAACATCGGACCTCCTTTTGAATGATAAACAGTTCTATAGTTATCTTCCCTTTTCTCCAGTGGTATTGCATATCCTGATTGAATAAAAACAAAAGGTGAGAAAATATCTTTAACGAAGTGGTACCGAAAGTCGCCAAACAGTGGTATAACTGTTTCATTAAAAAATTCTACTCCAATGCCGCCTCCAAGTATAACTTTATTTGGGAACTTATAGCCATTTACCACATGAAGGCTGAAAGCATTATCTTTTGTTAATTCACCGCTTCCTGCGAGGATACCAAAATCACTAATATTAACATATCCTTTTTCTTTTACTGGCTTTACAAGGTAAGGATATTGGTGATCTGGTACATACTCTTTTGCAATTTTTTCAATTTCCTGTTCGGTAAAGACCCAGATATTCAGGCAGACAGTTTTAATTTTAACATATTCTCCGGATTTATATTCCATTATCTGGCCTCTTATCACGCTGCCATTTTTCAGGTAAACTACGTCTTCTTTTAATTCCTGTGAATAAACATATTGAAAAATAAACAAAAGAAAAAGGATTATGCCTGGTTTGAATATCTTGAGAAATTGTGCTTGACTCATGGTAGTTTATTGGTTTAATTTCAAAAAGTTAAAAATTTGGTTTTGACCTTTTAGTATAGATGAAAATAAGATGATTATGGTTGCGTAAAAAAAACAGAAAAATAAAATGTAATTAACAAGCTGGAAATTTACTGACAAAACGCAACCATTTGACTTTTATTTTCATCTATTAAAAAAGTCACCTTTTCTAAACCTCAATTATTATGACTCCAACTAAGAAATACTCTTTTCTATTCAGGATGTTGGTATTCCTGTTTTCTTTTTCCTTTATGGGTTGCCAGGATAAGGTTTTTGAACAATATCTGATGAATGTTCCTGTTTACATGAGCTATGAAGAACTTCGCAGTTCGATAAAAAATAATACTTCACAGGAACTAAAAGATCCGGGAAAAATATATTTTAAGGATAATTATCTTTTTATTAATGAAGAATATAAAGGTATTCATATAATAGATAATTCTGATCCTTCATCACCACAAAATATAGCCTTTATTAATTTGCCCGGGAATGTGGATATAGCTATAAAAGGAAATACTCTCTTCGCGGATAGTTATATCGACCTGGTGGCAATTGATATATCTGATATAAATAATATCGCAGAAATAGGCAGGGTTGAAGATGTTTTTCCCTATACTTTACCACCGGTTGACAATAATTACTGGTTTGATGATATTGACCGGTCAAAAGGCATTGTTAAAGATTGGGAAGTGAAGAAGGTACGAAAAGAAATTGAACCTATTACTCCCTATCCCATTTTCCCTTTCTGGCGTAATTTTGAGTTTACTTTAGTCAATTCTTCATCTTCCTATGCCCGAACTTCCGGAGGATCACAGTCAAGTTTTGGCGTTGGTGGTTCAATGGCCCGGTTTGTTTTGCATAAAGACATTCTTTATGCGATTAACGAAAGCAAAATGAAATTATTCAATATCTCTAATCCATCGCAACCTGTTTCGAGTGGAGAATTCCATATAAGGTGGGGGATGGAAACACTTTTCCTTTACAAGGACAATCTGTTCATTGGCACACAAACAGGAATGCTTATATACGATTTGTCAAATCCATTAAGCCCGGAGAAGATTTCACAATATGACCACATAAGAAGTTGCGATCCTGTTGTTGTTGAAGACAATACTGCATATGTTACACTCAGAGCCGGAACAACATGTGGAGGAAACACAAATCAATTGGATGTAATCGATATTAGCAATCTGCAAAGTCCACGACTTATTAAATCATACTCAATGACTAAACCACATGGTCTGGGCATTGATGAAGGAATACTTTTTGTATGTGATGGAGATGCCGGTTTGAAAATATATGATGCTTCCAATCCAAATTTAATCACTTCAAACTTATTATCCACCTTCACGGATGTTAATGGCTGGGATGTTATTCCGTTTAACGGAATATTAATGATGATTGGTTCGGATGGCTTCTATCAATATGATTATGAGAATATTAGAAATATTATATTTTTAAGTAAAATACCTGTCATCCAATAATATAGTAAGATTTTGAAAAAAATTACAAACAAAACGCAACCATTTACCCATTATTTTCATCTTACTTTAAAATAAGAAAGTAAAATCTGTTACCCTCTATTATATTATACCCTAAAATTAACCTGAATTTTACCTTTCATTGAACCCCGGGGATTAATTCCGGGGTTTGGTGTTTTTATTAGTCAGGGTTTGTCATAAAGTCAAGCCCCGACTATTTTCAGATCAGTTGTAAATTTTCTTTTGGGCAGCGAGGAGTGTATTTTTCAGGAGTGAAACAATAGTCATGGGTCCTACTCCACCGGGGACAGGCGTAATATAGCTGCATTTGGGAGCCACTTCATCAAATTTTACATCACCAAGAAGCTTCCATCCTGATTTTGTTTTATCTGATTTTACGCGGGTTGTTCCCACGTCAATAACCACAGCACCTTCCTTAACCATGTCGGCTGTCAGGAATTGTGCCTGACCAAGCGCTGCAATTATAATATCAGCTTTTAACGTCAATTCTTTTATATTTTTAGTACGGCTATGGCACACCGTAACGGTTGCATTACCCAGGGCTTTCTTTTGCATCATTAATATGCTCATGGGTTTACCAACGATATTACTTCTTCCGATAACTACGCATGATTTTCCCTGTGTGTCGATATTGTAATGTTTTATCAGTTCCATAATGCCGGCAGGAGTAGCCGAGATATATGCAGGAATCCCTATAACCATACGGCCTACATTTACCGGATGAAAACCATCAACATCCTTTTCCGGATCGATTGATTCGATCACTTTTTGTTCATCGATTTGTTTTGGGAGAGGCAACTGGACGATCATTCCATCAATATTTTCGTTGTTATTAATTTCGTTGATCTTATTTAGTAACTCATTTTGTGATACGTTATCCTCAAAACGTATTAGCGTAAAATGAATTCCAACCTGATGACATGCTTTTTCTTTATGCGCCACATAGGTTTCACTGGCACCATCTTTTCCCACAAGGATCACAGCTAAATGAGGTATTTTTCCGCCTTGTTGTTTGATTTTTTTTACTTCTCCGGCAATTTGTTCCTTGATCTGTCCGGCTATTTTTTTCCCGTCAATTAATTGGTACATAGGATTCTGGTTTATTGAAATATCTATATTATAAATGATTAATATTGAGCCTACTCTAAAAAGTCCATCGCTTTGGAATATTGGAAAAATGGAATAATGGAATATTGGCATTCCTTTGTTCCAAAGTCATACGCCGGCCGGCAGACAGTCCCTTCATTCTTATGAAACCATACTTTTCCATAAACTCAGTATATTCCTCCTGCCATTCCTGTTATCCTCTCATACCCTGCATATTACTCATCATCGCGGAGAGGTTTTTCTTACCACCTGACATCATTTTCATCATTTTCCGGATTTCGTCAAATTGTTTAATCAGGCGGTTTACTTCCTGGATGGTTGATCCGCTTCCGTCAGCAATCCTTTTCCGGCGGCTGCCGTTAAGGATTCCCGGATTTTCCTTTTCTGCGATTGTCATGGAATAAATGATGGCTTCAATGTTTTTGAAAGCATCATCATCCACATCGATATCTTTTAGTGCTTTACCAACGCCCGGGATCATCGATGCCAGATCTTTGACATTCCCCATTTTCTTAATTTGCTTAATCTGGGATAAGAAATCGTTAAAATTAAATTGATTTTTCAGTATTTTTTTCTGGATCTTCCGGGCTTCTTCAACATCAAATTGCTCCTGTGCTTTTTCGACAAGTGAAACAATATCCCCCATTCCCAGTATCCGGTCGGCCATCCTCTCCGGATGGAAGGCATCGATCGTATCGATCTTCTCACCCGAACCAATAAATTTTATCGGTTTATTAACAACCGCTCTAATGGATAAGGCAGCGCCACCGCGGGTATCACCATCCATTTTTGTCAGCACAACCCCTTCGAAGTCAAGCCTGGCATCAAATTCTTTGGCGGTATTTACTGCATCCTGACCTGTCATAGCATCCACTACGAATAAGGTTTCTTGTGGATCGATGGCCTTTTTGATGGATGCAATCTCGTTCATCATTTCCTTGTCAATGGCGAGCCTGCCGGCAGTGTCGATGACAACAAGGTCATGCCCCGTTTTTTTTGCATACTTAATCCCACTTATGGTAATTTTTACCGGGTTTTTATTGTCGTCTTCCGTATACACCGGAATATTGATTTG
>JAUWBB010000050.1 GCA_030605195.1 Bacteroidota bacterium | reverse complement strand
CTTCAAGTGATCCTCCATCAACATAATATCCATGGTAAGCAGAAACGGAAGTGATAATAAATGCAAATACTACAGTCTTAATTAAGGCATAGGTAACGTAAAAGGGGATAAAAGCATATTGAATACCAAAAATATAGTCTCCGGCAGAAATTACTCCCGTAACTATTACAATTATCCAGCCTCCAAATACACCAACCACAATGCTTATAATTGTTAAAAGGGGATTAAAAAAAACGGCAGCTACGATTTTGGGCAGGATTAAATAACTCGCGGAATTAACCCCCATGATTTCGAGAGCATCGATTTGCTCGGAAATTTTCATTGATCCAATTTCCGAAGTAATATTTGAGCCTACCTTTCCGGCTAAAATAAGTGCCACTACTGTAGAGGAAAACTCAAGAAGCATGGAATCCCTGCAACCAAGCCCGATAAGATATTTTGGGAATATTGGATTTTCGGTGTTATAGGCGGTCTGCAGGGTAATTACAGCGCCCATGAAAAAAGAGATAATAATCACTATCCCGATTGAATTAACTCCAAGGTTCATCATTTCCCTGATGATTTGCCTGTAATAAATGTTGCCTTTCTCCGGTTTTGAAAAAACTTTTGCCAGTAAACCGAAATATCTTCCCAGATGATAGAATACTTGCATGTTTGTATTGCTTTTATTTTGTTTAAAATTACAAATATTTTAGGTAATACAGCATTTTAGGGGTTATATTTAATACCATCCAGTCTTCATTAACAAGCTGAAATTGGATATTTTTTTTACCTTTGCGAGTCATTTCAACCATATGGTTATAAACCTTTCCATTCATGGATAAAAACATTTTTTGTGTAATTATGGCCGGTGGTATTGGGAGCAGATTTTGGCCTCTTAGCCGGACCGGTAAACCAAAACAATTTCTGGATTTTCTAGGAGCAGGGAAAACACTTTTACAACAAACGTACGACCGGTTTATTAAAATATGCCCTGAAGAAAATATACTCATTGTTACAAATGCTGATTATGGCGAGCTTGTTTTTGAGCAATTACCAGAACTTAACCCGGAGCAGGTATTGCTGGAGCCATTGCGAAAAAATACCGCTCCCTGCATTGCTTATGCAAATTATAAAATTCAGCAAATAAATTCTGAAGCGAATATTATTGTCGCCCCTTCTGATCATTTAATATTAAAGGAGGATGAATTTATCAGGGTTATCAGGGATGGCCTGGAATTTGTACAGGAAACGGATTCCCTTTTAACGCTGGGAATTACTCCGGACAGGCCGGAGACTGGCTATGGATATATCCAGGCAACCAACGAAGATGCATATTTTAATAATCCGAATCTGAAAAAAGTT
Organism: Bacteroidota bacterium; assembly: GCA_030605195.1. Lineage (GTDB taxonomy): Bacteria > Bacteroidota > Bacteroidia > Bacteroidales > VadinHA17 > CAZEWS01. The sequence continues at coordinate 10,570 of JAUWBB010000050.1, read as the reverse complement.
AAAACCTTTACTGAAAAGCCCGATTATGAAATGGCTAAAGTGTTTTACGAAAGCGGAGATTTTTTCTGGAATTCCGGTCTGTTTATATGGTCATTAAAATCGATCATGAAGGCTTTTGAAAAATATTTACCGGAAGTTAATGTCTTGTTTGCAAAAGGCATTAAATTGTATAATACAAGCAGGGAAAAGGACTTTATTTTGAATACATATTCCAATTGCAAAAATATTTCCATAGACTACGGAATAATGGAAAAAGCAGAAAATGTTTTTGTTCTGTGTTCTGATTTTGGATGGTCGGACCTGGGCACATGGGGTTCTGTTTTCGAACATTCCACCAAACAAAAGGGAAACAATGTAATTTCCGGCCAAAATGTATTTATTTATGATCTGAAAGATTCTTTTGTAAAAGTTCCTGACGACAAACTCGTTGTTTTACAGGGGCTGGAAGGTTATATTGTAGTTGAATCACAAGATATGCTGTTGATTTGTAAAAGGGAAGATGAGCAGAAGATAAAGCAATTCGTGAATGATATAAAGATCAGAAAAGGTGAAAATTATATATAAAAAAAACTCTCAGATCACTGAGAGTTTTTTCTTACCTGTATTTTGTTTTTAAAATTCCCACAAATCGTGTTCCATATTCATTAGCCATTCTTTGATTATATCAGATTCCAGCAATGCCATGCGTCCTGTTTCGTAATCAGTAATCTGTCGGTTATCATATAAGTTTGATTCAGCAATAATATAACTGCTGAAACGTCTTTGCATAAACAGGTCGTCGTACGAGATCCGATGGGCATCGTTGTATTTATTATAGGCCTCACTATGGGCAAGGATATTTCTCAACTCAGGAAAGTAAACCCAAAATGCCTTCCTCTTTACCGGATCTCCGGTATCAGGGTGAAGATAGAATCTAGTGGGACATAAACCTAAAATACGCACTTTCATAACCGAATGCTTGTTGTCGAAATACCATTCTTCCTGAACCAGGTATTGTTTTATTTCTGCAGTATTAACCTCTGGTTTGCTTACGTTAAGGATTTGTTGGTTTGTTACCGGATCTGTAACCCAGGTTGAATCAATTCTAGCTCCCATGGTTGACTCAATTTCCCCAAGTGTAGTTGGTTCGATCATTTCATCATTGGTCAATCTGGCTTTATACACGGTTACTTCACCCGACCGGACTGCTTCCATAATCACATCGATCAGGCTTTTACGGTCACCGAGGGGGAATGTAGGGTAGTATAAAGGAAGATTCATTTTTTCGCGCAGGTCGATTATCCTTGTTATTTTTTTTGACCACATTACATCGGCTTCTCTCAAATAGGCATAGGGAACCGGCGATTTGTCAAGGATGTCTTTTTCATAAATCCCTTTCGGTTGAGCAGATAAAAAAGAAGCCCCCGTGAAAGTAATTAGCCCTATTAAAATAATCATTCTTTTCATAACTTTATTTTTCAGATTAATTTATCTTAAGAACAACAGCTGGCAGCTTATGTTGGTTTCCGGCTGGTCCAACGGCCCTGATATTTGTAAACATTACGGTGTTCCCGCGACGAAGCTGTTGAATCATATCTTTTTGTTTTTGTACAATACGATAGTTGCTGGAATGTTCTCCCGAAAAATAGCCTCTTATATTCACTTCAACGTCAAAGGATGTTACGATATATTTTACATCAAAATCAAAATCCTCAACCTCGGCTACAACACCTATTTGTGCCAGCAAATTACTTTTACTGATAGTACCTTCTTTTAAACCGGCAACTTTAGCAACGGGTGGTGGAGGATCTTTGACCCGGAATTCGATCCCACCGTGAATTTGTACCCGACCATCAGTCATTTGTTCCCTGACCGTTATTATGGCATTGCTCCTTGAAGAGGTAGGTGTGGCAACCCATGTCCCTCTGAAAGTCCTGTTGCCGTATATAACCGTACCTTTTTTCAGGGTGCCGTTTGACGAGGTTGCCCTGATTCTTTCAGCAGGGACACCGGGTACGGATATATCCAATGGATTATCCAATCCCGTATACAATATATTCATCGCGGTTGGTGATATTACAACGTTAGGTTGTGCAACAGTATAAGATGATTTAAACGGGAAGCTGATTTTCGAACCGTCTAACGGGGATACCAACTGAATTAATCCGCCCCATTTTTTAGGTCCCAGGGAAGAGGTTTTTTTGGTATAAATTCCCCGGCCTCTTTCATCGATGGGTATACTTATGACTTCACCCACCATTCTGTATTGTATGGAACCATTGGATGTAACCGTCGAGTCGTAATTAACTATCAGTACCTCTGGTTTTTGTGTTGTATCTGTAGCGGCGATAAAAACTTCAGCCTGGTAATCGTTACCGCGTAACACATGGTTTGTTTTGGGTATTATGGTTGGCAGCAGCCGGTTAAACTTGAAGGCTCCGGCATCAATCTGGCTATAAAGATAATTTAGCGTTTCTGCTTCGGCGTTCTTAACATCGTTTTGAAACTTTGATAACATGGTGATAACGGCAACCAGAGGTAATGCCTGAAAGTTGTGGTGTTCCCATTTTTGTTTTTCACCTTTATAAGTAGGGTCTTCCGTATTCAGATTGCTCTCAATCGATTCGATTACTGCCGGATTCCGGACCTTTTTTATTAAAAATTCACGGTATTCAATTAACATGGCTTTCAGTTCGAAAGCCGCTTTATCATCGTGAGCTCCAATCATTATTTCAGAAGGAATGTTAGTGTCATCAAATTTCTTTATGTGTTCAGAAATAACTTTGTTGCCGACCAGGGCATCAGTGTCTTTGGATTTTATAACCATCTCAACCTTAAGGCTTTCTATGTATTCAGAGATTTCGTTTGACCACTCTCTTACTTCATAGGCTGCATCTCTCCACGGGCCGGCTTTGGCTTCGTTTTCGGCTGCCGCCCTGTCAAACTCTTGGTACGTCAGGCTGTTTTTTACGCTAAAATTTGCAGTGGTTTTGGTAAGACCCGCATCTACCAACATAAAAGCTTCAACGGCTTCTTTTGATACATTTAGTGCTAACAGTGCTGTCAGCACCAAATACATCATTCCAATCATTTTTTGTCTCGGGGTTTCTTTTCCGTGAGCCATGATTTATATTTGAGTTAGGTATATTTTAAGGTACTACTTGGTCATTACATTCATAGCAGAAAGCATATTGCCGTAAATAGCATTTAAGGCAGAAAGGTTATCCCTGAGTTTGACAATTTCTTCCTGATATCTTTTTGAAACCTCGGCTGAATTCTTCATGTCTTCCATCATCTGATCCACTCCTGAATACAAATCTTCTGTTGTTTTTAAATGTTCGTTTGTACCCTGAAGTTGCAATTCATATACTGCATTTAAGGCTGACAGATTTTTATTCAGGTTTTCCAGTTGTTCACTATAGGATTTACTGCCGTCCTGAATAATGGAGTAAGAATCAGAAAGTTTTTGGTAGTTTCTGCCGGATTTTTCGATTAGGTTGGCTGTTTTATCGTATGATTCTGACAATCTGCCAACCGATTCTTTTAGATCAACGGATGATTGCACGTAGGTTTCAGTGTGTTCATTAATAGTTGAAGCGGCAGTTCTGATGTTGTCAACATATTCGTTAGTAGCAACAGATGCATCCGAAATGTCCGAGAGTTTAGATGTTGTTTCACTCAGGTTATTTAATCCCTGGCCCAGCTTTCTAAACAGATTGGGTGTAATTTCAGCGCTCTCGATTAATGAATCGAATTTTTCAAGAGCGGATGAGCCTCCGCGGGTTGTTCCCTTGTATTGCTCAATTTCATCTTCGTCACCAATACCTGCCAGTTCAGGATATACCAATGTCCAGTCGACCTCTTCATGAAGAGGTTCAAAGGCAGAAAAGAAGAATATACAAGCCTCGGTCAACAAGCCTATTGACAGTAATGTGCCGGCAAAAGGCCAGTGCATAATTTTAAAAAGGGCTCCGACGATAACAATTGAGGCACCCAAACCATAAAGCTTTGCCATGAAATTTTTCCAACCACTGCTTTGTACTATTTCTGTTAAATTCATAGTTTTTATTTTTTAGTTAATCATTCATTATTTGTAACCCATATAAGATCGGACATTTCTAAATCCAATATACGCTTTTGTGGAATCCTGGTATTCATAGTTTCTGGTACTGCATTGCATGTAATATGCAATATCTTTCCAGGATCCGCCACGAATAACTTTTCTTTTTAATACAGGAGGATCATCCGGTCTCGCGTTGAATTTATAATCGGGATTCATATCGTGCGAAAACATATATGCTGATTCATCATAGGCACTGGATGTCCATTCAGCGACATTGCCGGCCATATCGTACAAATGTAATTCATTTGGATCATACGAACCTACTTTGGCTGGAATTAAGGAACCGTCGTCAATGTAATTACCCCGGAGGGGTTTGAAGTTTGCGAGGAAACAACCCACGTCATTTCTTGTATACATGCCTCCCCATGGGTACATTGAAAGACGAAGTCCTCCACGGGCTGCATATTCCCACTCGGTTTCCGAAGGTAATTTATAATCCTGAACAAAATAACCACCCTGGCTGCTTAAATAATCATTCAGATATCTAGTCCTCCAGATACTAAAAGCAGTTGCCTGTTTCCAGCTAACACCAACCACCGGGTAATCATCAAATGAAAGATGCCAGAAATACATTTTTGCCCAGGGTTCATTATATGAATAGGTAAAGTCCCTTATCCATACCAGTGTATCCGGATAGCATGGTACCTCATCATGCATAATGAAGGAAGACCGGTCTTGAATGGCCCCTTTTTCTCCGGTAACAATATTAATCACCTCTCCTTCATAGGATTGTGTTGCGTAATTGTAACGGCTTGATTCTTTAGCAGCCTGTGTTAAATCAATCCAGAAATAGGAATAGATCAGTTTCCTTGTATCGATTTCTTTTCTTCCGAAAAAGCGCTCATGTTCAGGGTAGTACATTTCTTCCATGATAGGTGGGATCAATTCATCCCTTAAGTCGATTCTAGTGTCCCAATCGAGGTATGGGGGATCGTATTCATTACCGTCATCATCGACAGCGAAAATTCCTTCAATTCCGGCATCTCCTAATTTAAACCTTAATATTGAATCTCTTACATAAATTACAAATTGTCTGTATTCATTGTTGGTAATTTCGGTTTCATCCATCCAAAAAGCATCGACAGTAACGGTTCGGCTTAAGGAATTCATAGCCCAGGCAACATCTTCATCATTGGGGCCAACATTGAAACTTCCCTGTGGAACAAAAACCATTCCATATGGATCGGACTCAAACCATTTTTTCCGGCCCTGAACACCAACCAGCTCTCCATTATATGAACCACCGCAACCACTTGCCAAAACTGCTAAAATTGTACTAAAAAACAGTAGTTTTTTCATAGAGCATATAGATTTTATACTGCAAGTAAATTAAAATTTTTTATAGTTCATAAAAATCTTACACTTTTATATCGTTGTGGACTTCGGTCAATGCTTAAACTGAAACAGTAGTTTAACATAAACTCATGGCTTCCGTTGCTGTTTTTTCTTATATCAGAAGTGGCAAAATCATAGGCATAACCTACTCTCACGCCATTAAACAGTTCCATGCCCACCATACCAACGATTGCATCTCCTGCTCTGTAAGTAACGCCGCCCCAAATTTTTTTATTGTATAAAACGTTGGTATTTATACTTAATTGTGATGTTTTTCCATCAGAATACACAAATAGGGAGGGTGTAACTTCAAAAAGAGGGTTGTTGATGGGTAAATGATAGCCCGCAATGAGATAATAATGCCTTGTAAGATATGGAGTGCTGTTTGAATATTTTATTTTTGCTTCATTTAAATGAGTGGTGGAAATTCCCAGGTATAGTTCATCCGTTTTGTAGTAAATACCGAAATCCATATCAAAAGCTATGTGATTTTCATTGTTTTCGGGGATTAGCGGATCCCCGCTTGGCTGGGCATGATAATCGCTTGAAGGAATAAACCATTTTGGCTTCAGGGCTTTATTGAATAACCCAATACCAAGACCAATGCCTAATTTCCCGGTACCGACATCCATCCTGTATGCATAGGCAAGAGAGAAATCTATATTATCATCGAAACCGGCTTTATCCTTCTGAATAATCAAACCGACTCCGCTGTTTAATTTGAAAAGTTTAAAAGGTGCATTAACCGTAAAAACAGTTGTGGAAGGAGCTCCCTCAAAACCCACCCATTGCTGACGGTTAATTGCTGTTGCACAAATCATATCGTTGCTTCCGGCATATCCGGGGTTTATTGCCATTTGGTTGAACATCACTTGGCTAAACAGCGGATCTTGCTGGGGATAAGCAAATATATTGATTCCCATAAACATGTATAAAAAAAGATACCTCTTCATACAAAATTACTGTGTTTTCACCGTATTTATTGCTGTTTTCGAGCCTTATAAGATGTGTAAAATAACTAAAATAATAAATTCAAACAAATTTATTATTCTTTGTACGCAATCAAATTAAGCCAGATACATCCATTTATACATAATTAATAACGTTAATGTTACATAAAATTATATGTATTTCGTATTTAATTTATATGTATTTTTTCCCTTAGCCTTAGTCTTATTCCACAGTCATTCAAATTTAGCAGTTTCATTTGAATAGTATTAATCTTTTTAATTACTTTGCGAAGCTATGTTCTTGTATTTTATCGCGTTATGGAGTTGAAATTTGTATCGTGCTGATTTTCCGAGTTCCGGGTTAATTAAATTTTTGAAATGCTTTCCACCAACGGTCGGGAATTTCCTGGTTGCTTGCCTTCATGTAGTCATTGTAGGAACACGCGATAAATGTGTGATATGGAGTATTTTTACGGAGAAATGGGGTTCTTAACCACCACCGGTTAGTTTTTACACTTTTATAAAAAACCAGCTCCTGTTTAACTTCATTCAGGTGAATAATATATTGAGTGAATTCCTCTGGTTTTATATTTGGTTGTTCAACTGTTTTTCGGGAGAATCCATCGATAAAGTACCAGATCATTTGAGCAGCAAGGTGAACCGTTTGATTTCCCATGTCAAATTCCGGGTTAACTTCATATAAGCCAAAAGATGCCAGATTATCGCTTAAACCTGCATACCTGGATATCTGACAAATCTCATCCGCATAAAACCCATTTGGGGAAGGATTGTACTGGCCGGGGGCATCGGCTTGTTTAACGGATCCGATATCGATACTAATCATATTGGCGTCACGTAATACAGGTTCTGTTTCCTTGAGGTTTGTTCGAATAACCCCCAACCGATATGTATCATAAAAAGACTTTTTTAATTGATCAACATCTTTTTGATCTACCAAATAAACCTGATCTCCTATGTTGGTATAACTCACAGGTGCAACACCTTTCTCAAAAATGATTTTACCCAAATAGGATTGAGAGTCAAACTTCTTTATATCATTAGTCAAATCGATTTTTGAGTCGACAGTAACCAGTCTTATAAATTTTTTATGTTTTCTGAAAGCCAGAAAGGTACCGTAAGTCAGATCCTGGGTACCACCGATAAAAACCGGGAAAACATTTCTGGTTATCAGTTCAGTAACGATATCCCTAATACCGAAATAAGTATCATTAACCGCATCCCCGATTTTAAGATTTCCAAGGTCAATTATTTTTAGTCTTGAATTGGGTTTAATTAATTCATATAATTTACTTCTGATTTTATCAGGAGCTTTGGAGCATCCCTTGTTGGGTGAATTCCTCTCTTCAGGCACACCGATTAAGGCAAGGTTGAAATGTTTCAAATCCCTGATGGGGCCATCAGGTGTATGGGTAGTAATATTTCTGCCGAAAACTGATTTTTCTGTTAGAAATTTTTGCTGAGGCCTGTCTAAACTTACGGGATCGAAATAATCATTTAAATCCATTTTCCAAAACCTATTTGTTTTTGGTACTTGACTTTTGTCCTTTTTTAATTAATTCCAGGGATTCCTCATAACTTAATTCCCCGGGATCTTTTGCTTTAGGAATTCTATAATTTTTCTTCTTATAGGAGAGATAAGGCCCATAGCGACCTTTCAGGATCAAAATATCCGGATCTTCAGAAAAGGTTTTAATCACTTTTTTCCTGTCTGATTTTCTTTTTTCTTCGATCAACTCTTTTGCACGTTCGATTTCAATGGTTAACGGATCATCAATTCCCTTTTTCAGGGAGTAAAATTTATCATTATGCCGGATATAAGGACCAAATTTCCCGACACCGATGATCACGTCTTTTCCCTCATAGGCGCCTATTATACGGGGAAGCTTAAAAAGATTTAATGCTTCTTCCAGTGTTATGGTTTCAATGAGTTGTCCCTTAAGAAGCCTTGCAAACCTTGGTTTCTTGTCTTTTCCGGCATCTCCTGATTGTGCCACAGGTCCGTATCTTCCCATTTTCACCAATACCGTTAACCCTGTTACAGGATCTTCTCCAAGGATTCGTTCACCTGTTTTTTTCTCGGAACATTTAAGTGTTTCTTCTACTTTCTTATGGAAGGATTGGTAAAATTCATCAATCATTTCAGTCCAATCCAGTTTCCCCAGGGCAATCTCGTCGAATTCCTTTTCAACTTTAGCTGTAAAATTGTAATTTAGGATATCATTAAAATGATCAACAAGAAAATCATTCACAATCATGCCTATGTCATTTGGAAACAATTTACCTTTTTCCCTTCCGGCAAATTCTGTTTGAATCTCCTCCGTAATTACTTTGTTTTCGAGTCTGATCAAGTTGATTTTTCTTTCTGAGCCGGGACGGTCTTCTTTAACAACATATCCCCTGTTTTGAATGGTAGAAATAGTAGGAGCATAGGTTGAAGGCCGTCCGATACCTAACTCTTCCAGCTTTTTTACCAGACCGGCTTCGGTATACCTGAATTGGGGTTGGGTAAATTTTTCAATTCCAAGAATTGATTTATTTGTCAGCGTTTGGTTGATTTTAAGCAGGGGTAATATATTTTTTTTCTTTCCTTCTGCCTCTTCGTTTTTCGATTCAGTATAAACTCTCAGGAATCCATCAAATTTAATTACTTCACCGGTAGCAATAAAATCTTCTTCGGTTGTTGAGACATCAATTGTAGCAACGGTTTTTTCAAGTAAGGCATCACTCATTTGGGAGGCAATGGTTCGTTTCCAGATTAGTTCGTAAAGTTTTTTTTCTGTTGCCGCACCATCAATGCTTTTGTTTTGTAAATAGGTAGGCCGTATGGCTTCATGCGCTTCCTGTGCCCCCTTGGCTTTGGTTTTGTATTTCCGTATTTTTATGTATTCATTTCCAAATTCATTCGAAATAGTTTTTTTAGCAGCAGACAGAGCCAGATTTGACAGATTTACCGAATCGGTTCTCATATAGGTAATTTTCCCGGCTTCGTAAAGTTTTTGGGCAACCAACATGGTTTGTATAACTGAAAAGCCAAGTTTCCAGCTTGCTTCCTGTTGAAGTGTTGAGGTAGTAAACGGAGGGGATGGCCACCTTTTGGCCGGTTTTACTTCAATATTGGTAACAACATATTCGGCATCCTTGTTTTTGTTCAGGAATTCCAGCGTTTTCTGTTTTGAAGGAAACCGTTTTGGTATCTCTGCTTTAAAGGGTCTTTCCTGACCATCCTGATCAAGGAACATAAAAATTCCCTCAATTTTATAGGATGCGGCAGGTTTAAAAGATAAAATTTCCCTTTCTCTTTCAACCAGGAGCCGTACAGCAACAGATTGTACTCTTCCGGCTGATAAAGACGGCTGGATTTTTTTCCAGAGGATTGGAGAAAGTTCAAATCCAACCAAACGGTCAAGCACACGACGGGCCTGCTGCGAATTCACAAGGTTCTGGTCAATTCCCCTTGGTTGCTGAATTGCCGCCTGAATGGCACTTTTTGTTATTTCGTGGAATACTATCCGTTTTGTATTTTCAGTCTTTAAGTTGAGAACTTCACTCAAGTGCCAGGCAATTGCTTCTCCCTCACGGTCTTCATCTGAAGCCAACCAAACTATTTTGGCTTCCCCGGCAATTTTTTTTAATTCAGCAACAATTTTTTTCTTGTCTTCAGAAATAATATATTGAGGTTTATACTTGTTATCCAGTTCTATTCCAAGGTTCTTTTTCGTAAGATCCCGGATGTGCCCAAAACTGGATTTAACATGAAAATCCTTTCCTAAAAATCGCTCTATTGTCCGGGCTTTTGCCGGTGATTCTACAATAACTAAATTTTCAATCATTTTCCAAATTGTTTGACCTGAAAAATATTTTTCAGGTAGTTATAAGTTATTAGTTGGGAATTCCCTGCTATATTTTAATGTTCGTTGAACTTTCCAAAATAATTATAACTAAACCGCGATAAACTATTAACATTTCGGCAAAATTTTTTCACAAAGTAAAGTAAATAGCTTGTTAAGATCAAAATTTTAAATCAGATATTCTTTAAGAATTACTAATTTTGGAAAAAATTAAAGCGATACCATGCCGAAGGTTAAACCGAAATACAGGATTTACATCCGTTGGTTTTGGGCTTTGTATGCCATTCCTTTCTTGGTTGTAGTGGTTCTGTTTT
>JAUWBB010000328.1 GCA_030605195.1 Bacteroidota bacterium | reverse complement strand
CTTTGACGGGAGATACCCAGGGCATCTGCCAGTTTTGTCCTGACAACTCCCTGACGTTCAACTAAATCAACTACGAAAAGGCGCTTTTCAATGGATGGGTTTAGTATTTGTTCTTTAATAAAAGTTCCATCTTTATATAGTTGTACCATGTTTTTATCTGAAGTTTTTTTCAAAGCAAAGCCTTGTCCTATAAAAATGAAACCTGTTTCTTGTTGTGGATATAAATCTTGCATGGCCAAATATAGCAAGAATTTTAATAGAAACAAAATTTATTTTTCAACATATATTTGTATATCTAAAATAACAACTGCCCCATAGTCCAATTATATCGTATTATGCTGTTTTTACCTTAAATTCTTACCTTTATACATAAAGAAAGATTATAGACTAACGAAGTCTGAAAGTATTATGTTACTTTATATTCATCCCAACTCTTGATAGCAATATCCTCTAAATTCAGTTTGCAGAAAGCTAAAATGAACGCACTTGCCAGTCTCGCATTGGTTATCAAGGGTATATTATAGTCTACCGCACTTCTCCTGATCAAATAATCGTTGTCAAGTTCGCTTTTTGTAAGGTTTTTAGGGATATTGATCACGAGATCAATCTTTTTTTCTTTTATATAGTCGATTGTATTGGGTTTCTTGTCTTCTTCAGGCCAGTGGAGTGTAGTGGCTTTAATTCCGTTTTTTGCCAGGAATTCCCGGGTGCCAGCGGTGGCATAAAGATTGTAGCCTTTATCCTCCAAAGCCCTTGCACTGCTAATTAATTCCACTTTCGAACGGGAAGGTCCGGTGGAAAGCAATATATTTTTCTCCGGTATGGTATAACCGACCGATAACATTGATTTAAGAATTCCTTCATAAAAATCTTCGCCAATACACCCAACTTCGCCGGTGGAAGACATATCAACACCAAGTATTGGATCAGCTTTTTGTAATCTCGCGAATGAGAATTGAGGAGCTTTGACGCCAACATAATCCAGATCAAAAAGATATTTATCGGGTTTTTCAACTTCCAACCCCAGCATTACTTTAGTAGCTAATTCAATCAAGTTGGTTTTCAGCACTTTAGAAACAAAAGGCATACTGCGGGAGGCTCTTAAGTTACATTCTATCACCTTGATATCGTTATCTTTGGCAAGGAATTGCATGTTAAACGGTCCTGAAATGTTTAATTGTGTTGAAATTTGCCTCGAAATCCTTTTGATCCTTCTCACGGTTTCGAAATAAATTTTCTGTGGAGGAAAAACCATGGTTGCATCACCCGAATGCACGCCGGCAAATTCCACATGTTCGGAAATGGCATAAGCCACGATCTCTCCTTTTTTTGCCACTGCATCAATTTCGATTTCCTTGGCATTTTCAATGAATTCAGAAACAACCACAGGATATTGTTTCGAAACATTGCTTGCTAAAGTCAGAAAATGATCCAGTTCATCTTTGTTGGATACAACATTCATCGCCGCACCAGATAGTACGTAGGAAGGCCTGATCAGAACCGGGAATCCAATTTTGTCAACGAATTCATGAATCGATCCAATACTGATGAGTTCTTTCCATCTTGGTTGGTCAATGCCCAATTTGTCCAACATCAGGGAAAATTTATGCCGGTTTTCAGCATTATCGATAGAAACAGGTGAAGTACCAAGGATATTTACATTCAGGTTGTGTAACCGGATAGCCAGGTTGTTCGGAATTTGGCCTCCGGTAGAGACAATAACTCCCTTGGGAACCTCAAGTTCAACAATATCCAATACCCGTTCCAACGAAAGTTCATCAAAGTATAAACGATCGCAGATATCATAATCTGTACTAACCGTTTCAGGATTATAATTAATCATAACCGACCGGTATCCTTCCTCTTTAATCGTGTCAAGTGCATTTACACTGCACCAATCAAATTCCACGCTACTGCCAATTCTGTATGCTCCGGAACCCAATACTATGACAGAATTTTTATCTTTTTCATACTGGATATCATGCTCGGAGCCGCTGTATGTCAGGTACAGATAATTGGTTTGGGCTGGATATTCTGCTGCAAGCGTATCAATTTGTTTTACATAAGGAAAGATTTTTCTTGCCTTTCTGAATTCCCTGACTTTTATCAGATCCTTCTCGATTTCAGAGATTTCTGATTTTAGGATGTACCTGGCCAATTGAAAGTCAGAAAACCCCTGTATCTTGGCCTCGAGCAATTTTTCATCGGGCACTTCTTCAAGGCTTTTGTATTGTGAAATTTCGTTTTTAAGATCAATAATATTTTTTAGTTTATAAAGGAACCATTTATCAATTCTGGTCAACTTTTGTATTTGATCAATTGAATAATCTTTTTCCAATGCATCGGCTATCACAAAGATCCTCATATCGGTAGGCTCGGACAGTTCTTTTTCAATATCGTCAAAGCTTAAGTTACGGTTACCAATAAACCCATGCATTCCCTGACCGATCATTCGTAACCCTTTTTGAATGGCCTCTTCAAATGTTCTGCCGATGGACATAACTTCTCCTACACTTTTCATGCTGCTACCGATGAGATTCGAAACACCTATAAATTTGTTCAGGTCCCAGCGGGGTATCTTGCAAACAATATAATCCAGGGCTGGTTCAAAACATGCGGTTGTTGTTTTTGTAACTGAATTTTTCAGCTCATGCAATCCAAACCCAAGTGCTAATTTGGCGGCAATAAATGCCAAAGGATATCCTGTTGCTTTTGAAGCCAGGGCACTTGAACGTGAAAGACGGGCATTTACTTCAATTACCCGGTATTCTTCCGAATATGGATCTAAAGCATATTGAATATTGCATTCGCCTATAATCTTAATATGCCGTATTACCTTTATGGAAAGCTCCCTTAATTTATGGTATTCTGTATTGGTTAGAGTTTGTGAAGGGGCAACAACAATACTTTCTCCCGTATGGATTCCAAGAGGATCAAAATTCTCCATGTTGCAAACGGTGATACAATTGTCATATTTGTCCCGTACCACCTCATATTCTACTTCCTTCCAGCCTTTGAGCGATTCTTCTACCAGAATTTGCCTGGTATAAGAAAAAGATTTTGATGCTAATGTAATCAATTCTTCCTGGTTGATACAGAATCCACTTCCCTGTCCACCCAGGGTATAGGCAGCTCTTAAAATAACAGGGTATCCAAGCTTCCCGGCTGCTATAAGAGCGTCATCAATATTGCCCACTGCTATACTTCTTGGTGTTTTAACTTCAATATCTGATAATTTGTTTACAAAGAATTCACGGTCCTCTGTATCCATTATAGCCTGAATGGACGTTCCAAGAACTTTTATATTGTATTTTTCAAAAACCTTATTTTTAAATAATTCAATTCCGCAATTTAAAGCAGTTTGTCCCCCGAACGCAAGCAGTATTCCTTCAGGTCTCTCTTTGGCGATAACTTGTTCGGCAAAATATGGCGTTACCGGTAAAAAATATATTTTGTCGGCAATTTTTTCGGAAGTCTGTATTGTAGCTATGTTTGGATTTATTAGTACCGTTTTTATTCCTTCTTCCTTTAGGGCTTTTAATGCCTGTGATCCGGAATAGTCAAATTCTCCTGCTTCACCGATTTTTAAAGCCCCGGAACCAAGGAGGATAACTTTTTTTATTCCTTCTCTCATTTGTTTCTAATTAAAGTTTATCTGAAAATCTTCATTTAATTGGATAAAGCACCCCCGTACAGTCATCCCTTTGGGAGAATTCAGGTAATTGAGTATTATTTGAATATTTTGTCAAAGGCATGCCAGTGG
>JAUWBB010000210.1 GCA_030605195.1 Bacteroidota bacterium | reverse complement strand
AACCCCTGACGCTTTGGTCAGGGTGTGACCGAAGCGTCATCACCTGACTGTGGAAAATCAATAGTTGAGAAGTCCTCAACTATTGATTATTCCTACGTCAGCAGAAAAATTCATAGAATTTATGAATTTTTCAGGTTAAATAATTTAACAATTTGTTATAGCTTAAGCTGCGTTATGAATATTCCGGATTAAATTATATAAATTTTGTGGAAACGCAGATATTATAATGAATTGTTTTATTAAAATATTTATATTGGATAACTTTAAAATTGATTCTATTTTCTTTAATTAAACGCCAAACCATAACACGTCTTGTGCACAATTCAGCAAATCCTTTACTTACCGGGATTTGTTGTATTTATATGGACGACAGGGTTAGTGATGAAAAAATCACCGAGATCTTTGAAACGGTTCATAAACTTCGTAAGTAATACAAACCAGATAGAAAATTGTATAAATTAATATTGGAGGAATTAATATGTTTACAAATACTAAAAAAAGGGTTATTAGCAATTTCGTTTTATTAATAATTGCTGTTTTTTCTTTCTTAAACTTGCAAGCTACTTTTGGTCAGGTTCTGAAAACATTCAAAACCCCGGCTACCCATCCTACCGGTATGACTTTCGACGGGAAATATATCTGGCTGGCCGATAAAATGACTTATAAGATTTACAGAATAAATCCTGACAATGGGGAAGTAGTTAAAACCATTAAATCACCAGGTTTTGACCCCGTGGGGCTGGCCTGGGATGGAAAATTGTTGTGGTGTTCCGATGCAAAGGAGGGATGGATTTATGGGATTAATGTTGAAACCGGAATCGCTGAAAAGATACTTGAATCAAATTCGTCCAAACCTGCCGGCCTGGCATTTGATGGAGAATTTTTATGGCTGGTTGATAAGGGAGAAAAGAAGTTACTTAAAATAAACAGAACTGATGGCATGATGCATGAAAATATTCCGGCTCCGTCGAGCAACTCCAATGGGATCGCTTTTGATGGAAAATATATTTGGGTAACCGATAATGGCGATGACATGCTTTACCGGGTTGATCCGGAATCCGGTCAGGTGATTACATTCATCCCGTCAATCGGTCCATATCCTTATGGCATTTGTTGGGATAAAAAAACACTTTTATGTGCTGATTACCAAAAGTGTGAAATTTATCAACTCGACTTAGAGAATAAAGAATTTATAACGAAAAAAGAACCAAAGGTTTACTACTGGGAAATCATGCATGATTTTAGAAATTACGGGCCGGATAATGTGGATGAACTGGATATTTATATTGCTGTTCCAAAAGATCTGGATAATCAAAATATTTTAGGGGATATTCAATACGAGCCGCAACCCACTGAATTTGTACAGGATCAATGGGGGCAGAAGTTTGCTCATTTTTTTTATGAAAATATTAAACCCGGGACATTCTTAATACCCACAATGAAACTCGAAGTAAAAAATTATCATACCGAATATATGATCTTTCCGGAGAAGGTTGGCTCACTTGAAGACATTCCCGAAGAGATAATGAAAAAGTATCTTATTGACGGAACGAAACTTGACATCCATCATCCCCTTATCAAGGAAGGAGTGAAGCAAGCAATTGGTAATGAGAAACACCCTTATTGGATGATGAGAAAAATATTTGATTACATCTGTGAAAAAATAGATTATAAATTGAAACCCCTGGGCGGTTGGAATCCGGCGCCAACTGTTTTAGAAAGAGGAACTGGTTCTTGCAGTGAATATACTTTTATCTTCATAGCTATGTGCCGTGCCGGCGGACTTCCGGCAAGATATGCCGGTTCTATCGTGGTAAGAAATAAAGATAAGGGAATCGATGATGTTTATCACCGCTGGGCCGAGGTTTATTTGCCAAATTACGGCTGGATTCCGGTTGATGTGTCTGCCGGCGATTCGCCGGTTCCAGCAAATCGGGCAAGAAAAATCGGTGTGCTTCGGAATGTATATTTAATTACAACCAAAGGCGGTGGCGATTCCGAGTATTTGGAATTCTACTATAATTTTAACGCCAAATGGAAAACCAGGGGTAAGTGTAAGATATATTCGAAGCAATTCGGCGAGTTTGTACCTGTTGAATAGTTAAATTGAGGTCTTTGTGAGATTTTCAAGGAATTTAGCTTCGCGAATTGGTTTAAAAAGGGAATTAAGAACAGAACTTTGAACTTTGGATTTTTTTAATCTCTATGGAATCACCCATATGATAAGGGAAATTTTTGAACTTAGCCCCGATGGCTATCGGGGCGATCTCATGAACGAAGTGAACTTAGCGCAGCGATCTCATGAACGAAGTGAATAATAAATTCCGATACTATAAATTAAATTATGGAGGAACTTTAAAATGGACAAAAAAGAAATTTCAAGACGGTATTTTTTAGAGAAAGCTTCAATCGGAACCGCCTCTGTAATGGCAGTTGGAGCCATGCCGGCATTTGGATTCTATAGCAAGAAAACAGATAAGCCGGCAATTCATGGCGGCCAACCGGTCAGAACCAAAGGCTGGCCTGAATGGCCAATCTGGAATAAAGATGCTGAGGAGGATATTTTATCCGTCCTGCGCAGTGGAAACTGGTACAGGTTTCGTGGTACAAAGGTGGAAGAATTTGAAAAGAAATACGCTGAACTCATGGGAGCCAGGCGCTGCCTTGCCACTGCAAGCGGTACGACTGCCCTGCTGGTAGCCCTGCACGTACTTGGAATAGACGCGGGTGATGAGGTGCTGGTTTCACCGTACACCTTTATTGCTACGTATAACGTGGTTTTTCTCAGCAAAGCTCTGCCGGTTTTTGTCGATACGGACCAGGAAACATTCACTATGAATCCTGCTAAAATCGAAGAAAGAATCACCGAGAGAACAAAAGCCATACTTCCTGTTCATATTCTTGGTTTGCCATGCGATATGGATAAAATTAATGCTATTGCTAAAAAGCATAACCTGAAAGTGATCGAAGATGCTTGTCAAGCCTGGCTTGCAGAATATCAAGGTAAAAAATGCGGGACACTCGGAGACCTCGGCTGTTTTAGTTTCCAGAACTCTAAACACCTTCCTGCCGGAGAAGGCGGTGCAGTAATCGGGAATGATGATGAGATAATGGACAGGTGTTTCTCTCACCACAATTGTGGCCGTCCTTATGGAAGTGTAAAGGCTACCAGTAATTACCCGGTACTTGGCAGTAACCGCAGAATACAGGAATTTCAGGCTGTCATTTTGATGTCCCAGATGAAACGGCTGAAAAAAGATGCCGACACACGCCTGGAAAACGCACAGTATTTGACAGCAAAAATCAAAGATATCCCCGGAATTTTTCCATACAAACTGGGTGAAGGAGCGACAAGGTCCGCGTATCATCTTTATCCATTCAGATATAAAAAAGAGTACTTTAACAATGTTCCCAGGGAAAAATTCCTCGATTCCCTGAGAACGGAAGGCATTCCTTGTTCCGGAGGATATGGCCCGCAAAATAAAGACGGCTTAATTGAAGCAGCTTTAAATTCAAAAAGTTACAAACGGCTCTTTTCAGAGGACAGATTGAAAAAATACCGTGAAGAAAATCACCTTCCCAATAATGACCAACTTTGTAGAGAAGCAGTGTTGTTTCAACAAAATATGCTTCTCGGGACCAAAAGTGATATGGATGATATTGCGAATGCGATAGTGAAAGTTTATGAGAACAGAGACAAGTTGATATAACACCCCAATTGGAATACCTCTTTTCATCAATTAATTTGTTTACTATGTTCTATATTATCACTAATAATTAATATTACAATTGTTTTCATTGTTGGGATGATATCAACCTATATATTGATAAAAATACACAAACGTCCACAAAGGTCTAAGAATGTCAGGGAATTAGATAGGCATAGTTAAACTGAATAAAAAAGATTTGATAATATGATTTATTGTTCGTATTATTACGAACAGAAAAATGCGAATTTATGAAAAAAGAAATTTTAACGGAGGAACATAAACGAGCTGCACGATTTGCAAAAGCTTTAGGACATCCTGTTAGAATGTATATAATTGAATTGCTTTCTAAACAAGCTTGTTGTTACAGTGGTGACTTATCCGAAATACTGCCTATTGCAAAATCAACACTTTCGCAACACCTGAAAGAATTGAAAGAAGCCGGTTTAATACAAGGAGAAATAGAACTGCCCAAAATCAAATATTGTTTGAATAAAAAAAAATGGGTAATAGCACAAAAACTTTTAAAAAAATTCTTACAAATCTGAATTTTTTTAATAATATTGTTCGTTAATTTGCGAACTACGAATATAAAAATTTATGTAATGGAAATAAAAATTTTAGGGCCGGGGTGTATAAATTGTAGAAGTCTCGAAAAAGCAACCATTAATGCCTTAGCGGAATTAGATCTGGCTGCCGGGGTAACTAAAGTATGAACAAAATCGTGAATTATGGAATTTCTTCAAAAACTGTTGGACAATTCGCAATTACCATTCCTTTCTGCATTCATCCTGGGGCTCATGACTGCCATCAGCCCATGCCCTTTGGCTACTAATATTACAGCCATTGCATATATCAGTAAAGATCTGAAAAACAGGAAGATAGTTTTTCTCAATGGGATTATCTATACATCCGGGAGAGCATTAACGTATACTGCTATTGGCAGTATTTTGTTTTTAGGCGCCAGCATGTTTAAAATTGCCGGTTTTTTTCAAAGATACGGTGAAAAATTTCTGGGTCCGCTTTTATTGATCATTGGTTTCTTTATGCTGGGTATAATTAAAATAAAATTTCCAGGATTCAGCAAACTAACCGAAAATATTGGGCAAAACAGCCGTTCAGGTATCTGGAGTGTTTTACTGCTGGGTATCATTTTTGCTCTGGCATTTTGTCCATATAGCGGCGTCCTTTATTTTGGAATGTTAATTCCAATAACTATTGCCAGCGCAAAGGGACTTTATTTACCGGTAGTTTATGCTTTGGCAACAGGTTTACCTGTTATCATAATTGCCTGGTTGATCGCGTTTACCGCTTCGGGAATTGGTAATTTTTTCGAAAAGCTAAAAATCTTTGAATTTTGGTTTAAACGATTCGTAGCAGTCATCTTTGTGGTAGTCGGTTTATATTATATCTACATGTTTTTTATCCGGTAAAATAAGAGTTTTGACATGGAGTGGAAAAAAGAATTTAATATACTGTTTTGGATTGTAACCTTTTTTCTTTTAGTATTTTTTATGCCATTGGAAAATCTCAGGTTTCAGGGAGCAGTAAACGCCACTCTTGATTTGACAAAATGGTATGCCAGGGAACATGTTATCCTTTGCCTTTTGCCGGCCTTCCTGATTGCCGGTGTGATATCGGTCTTTGTAAGCCAGGGGTCGGTTTTGAAATACTTTGGAGCAAGGGCAAAGAAGTGGATTGCCTACTCGGTAGCTTCCGTTTCCGGAACAATTTTAGCTGTATGCTCCTGCACTATACTTCCGTTGTTTTCGAGCATCCATAAAAGGGGTGCAGGATTAGGCCCGGCCATCGCCTTTTTATATTCAGGCCCTGCCATTAATATTTTAGCCATTATTCTAACAGCAAGGATACTCGGGCTCGAGATGGGAGTAGCCAGGATTATTGGTGCAGTATTGTTCAGTGTCATTATAGGATTATTCATGTCACTGATTTACCGTAAGGAGGAGAGAAAAAAGGCAGAAGAACAAATGAATATTGTCATTCCTGCCGAGGCTCGCCCGCTTTGGCAAACAGCTTTCCACTTCTTTACCCTTATATTAATCCTTGTAATTGTCAACTGGGGAAAGCCTGGCGAGGGTGTAACTACCGGTTTATGGTATTTCATTTGGACTTATAAATGGCA
>JAUWBB010000128.1 GCA_030605195.1 Bacteroidota bacterium | reverse complement strand
AAAATTATTAAAATGGCAATCTGGTCTACTGAAGCGAAGGAGCTTGGAAAGCTATATAAAACTGTAAATGATTATTTACCAATAATTGGTAAAGAGATTGAGCCCCTGATTAAATCAAATGATGCAAATGTCGTTTTGCTTTATGCCAGGCGTTCTCTTGAAGTCATTGTAACAGAGCTTTGTGAAACAGAGCTGAAAAGACCCAGAAAGACAGAGCCTCTTAAAGGGATAATAGACAAACTGAACCGTGAGGATAAGGTCCCTTCTCACATCATCACCTCAATGCATAGTCTCAACAGTCTTGCTGCTTATGGAGCACACCCAAAGGATTTCGATCCGGAACAAGTGAAACCTGTATTGAGTAACCTGTCAATAGTTATCAAGTGGTATCTTAAATATAAAAGGATTGAAATTCCGGCTATATCCGATGCCGTAAGCATCCCTGTAATTACGGATCAGGCAGGATCTGATATTCCTGACACTTCCCGGCTTGAAAAATCTGTTGCGGTACTGCCATTCCGGAACGACAGTCCGAATGAAGAAAACGCCTATTTCATCAATGGCCTTATGGATGAGATCCTCAACAATCTTCAAAGGATCAGGGAAATCAGGGTAATTTCCCTGACTTCTGTTGAACAATACCGGAATCAAACAAAATCAATACCTGAGATTGCCAGAGAACTTGATGTAAATTATATAGTGGAAGGCAGCGGACAGAGATATGGCAACAATTTCCGGCTACGGGCCCAATTAATAATGGCGGCCCAGGAGACTCATCTGTGGGGAGAATCCTTCCAGCAGGAAATTATTGACATTAAAGATATTTTCAATATTCAAAGTCAAATTGCGGAAAATATTGCCTCAGAATTAAAAGCAGTTATTACTCCTGATGAAAAGAAACTAATTGAGAAGGTGCCTACAGCAAACCTTAAAGCGTATGAAGCATACCTCAAAGGGCAATCCTTATGGAGAAAACTGACTTCCGCCGATCTCGATACGGCGATGCAATATTTTGAATTGGCCAAAGAAAAGGATCCGAATTATGCATTGGCTTATGCAGGTATATGTGATGTATGGATAGGCAGGCAACAAATGGGTTTCTCACCTCCGGATGAAGCTGGACCAAAAGCATTCGAAGCAGCCATGAAAGCTCTTGAACTTGATAACACGCGTGCAGAGGTTCATTATACACTGGCACTCATGTACACATGGGGTATGTTTGACTGGAAATCAGGTGAGAACTCATTTAAAAAAGCTATTGAACTTAAACCCACTTACCCTGAAGCACATATCTATTATTCACATCTTTTGAATATTCTTCTTCAACCGGAAAAAGCAAGGGAACATGCTGAGCTAGCAATCAGGCAGGATCCTGCAAATCCTCTGGTCATAGTTATCTACGCTGTTAACCTGATTTTTTTCCATGAATATGAGAAGGCTTTGGAAACAGGCCGTGAAGTATTAAAAATGGACCCCTCATCAGGAATAGCTGCTTTTGTAATTGCATATTCACTTATGCACCTTGGGAAGCACTCTGAGATGCCCGGAGCATTTATAAAGATATTCGAGTTGCAATATAAGATAGTTATTGAAGGACTTAATCGTATAGATGTAGAAGGAGACTATATCAAAGCGTTGGAACTATTAGCTGAAGCAGCAATAAATGAGCGTACGAAAACCTATATATTGCCAACGGATATTGCCCAGATTTTCGTTGCCCTCGGAGATAAGGAGCGGGTTATTGAATGGGTAGAGAAAGGAATTGAGGAACACGACCCCGGACTTCCTTACTTCAGGCTACTTGTAGAATCATTAGGTGCTGATCCACGGTTCGATGAAATTTGTGAGAAACTGAAATTGCCATAAATAATTCTTAGTAACCCAATAAATGACCTGGTAAGCAAAAAAGGCATGCTTATAACACGGACAATAAAATTAATAGGTTTGTCACGGTTTTTGCTTTGACTTTCAATTACTAATACAGCTTTGTAAGACAAGACAAACCCGGACCACGCACCTGCTTTTAATAAAAATTTGTGTACCTTGACTTGTTACTTGCTCGCATTAAATCTTGTACCGCGATACTCGTATAACTCAGATAATTTGTACCTAGACTGCAAAAACACGCACCATGCTTCGCTCATTACGGTTGTGTGCCGGGACTCTGCCCTGAATAAAAATTTGTGGCCACAACCTCCATTCGCTCAGAAACACCTATTAATTTTATTGCCGGGCCGTTCATGGTTATTAAGTTTGACTAGCCTTTTTTTTGAAAACAGATTAGCAACAGCCTATTATCTATTACCTACTTCTGAGAGCAGACAACCAATGGCTGAATACTGTTTGCAAATTGCAAAAAGGATAAGGCTGTCGTGGTATGATTGACAGGATAGTATTCTATTGCAACCCCACAGGTTATAAGGTATTCGGTTTGCTCTCTTTAATTTGCATGATACTGGTTTATGATGCGGAAGGTATGCAAATGAAACCACCTCAGTCATTAAAAACCACTAATGAAGATATGATACTAGCGTGAGTTTATTATGAGCGAAGCGACAATCAGGACTAAGTGACAGTTAATAAGCACAATACGTTGGATCTAATTGTATATACTAAAACATTTAAATTTTTGTCTATTTGTATTAGTATGGAAGTCCATCAGTTCCATGCAATCAAATAACTTTTGCTCATCAACATCCATCATTTCTAATTTATAATCAGCTCTTAATCTTCCATTCTTTTCATTCTTTTCCAGTACAGAACCTAATTTTATGTTTTTTAATGTATTAAAAAGTGTATTCATACATCCTTTATAATCTGTTTTCCGGCGAACCTCCCGCAATGTGAGCGTTGATAATAAAAATCCTATTACGCATATTAAATTATGCACCTTTATTTTTTGATCTGTCCAGTGATACTGTGGCTTTACAGACATGTGAAATGGATTTTTCAGTTCCTTAAATGCTTTTTCAACATTCGATTGCCCATAGAAAGCTTTGACAATATCTTTTGTGCTCCAATCATGACGATTGGTCATTAATATTCTTACTCCAAAATTTTCTTCTAATTTATCTATTTTTTTTTGATTCATTGCATATATCAATCTGTATCTTCCTTTACTTTCCCATTGCAAATCCCAACAAATTAATCTATTTTCCTGTTCTGTTATTAAAATATTATTTATCTGTTCTGTTATTTGTTTCCTGCTTCTTTTTTTTGATTTTGGATTGGATAATTTTTCTTGTAACTCCTGCAATTTCCCCATCTTTTTTTCAATCATCTGATAAATACCCCTGATTTGTCCGGATTTTAATTTCTCGGAAATAAACGCAATTATCGTTCTTTTTTCATCCCATATTTTTGTTTTGGTTCTGTATGAATTTATTTCATCCCTGTCAACTTTAATAGCTTTTAAGTTTTTTAATGCAGTTACTGTCAATTCCATATGATGACAAGGCGTAAGTGCTCCAACATAGAATAATCCAAGTTTTTTTACGATTTCTAAATTTGCTATAGAATTATTTCCCCTGTCAAAAACAAAAGTATGATTATTAATATCCAAGCCTAAATTGATTATTCTTTGCTTTATACTTCCAATTACCGTTTTAAAAACAACCGTGTCATTCATATTCCCCCGGTAACTATGATGAAATAACGGGATAATATCCTCCCGGGTTACCACTAAAGCCATTCCTACCTGTCTTAGGTCAGAACGTTTCTGTTTGTTTTTCCCTCTTTGTGCAATAGTGCAATGTGTATTTGTTGTTGCAATGTACGTGTAGAAGTTTGTTGTATCAAAAAACAAAGTATCGCTTTTTATATCAAATACATTCATTACTTTTTTCAATAAATCATCTTCAACCTTTGGAATAGATTTTTCCGGTAATGCATCCATTAAATCCCAAAAATGCTGACTGTCAATCTTGCTTAAATTAACTCTTAATAAATATTCTAAGGAAGTAGTTTTTGCCCAGTTATACCAACCTCTTTTACTGGTAAGCATACATGTTCTGCCTATTGCTCCCAGCAAGAAGGTCGCACCGGTAGTTAAATTATTCCGAATTGGCTTTTCGGAAAAATAATCACGTGATGAGTGAATATGCTTGTTTATAATTGATGGCACATCTAACTTATGTGCAATACTTAATAAAGCAGCAATATCTCCATGAGAATAGGATTTTAGCTGCATGTTTTCACTTCTTTGATTGAGTTTTTTTAAAAGATTATCAGCAGTTCCGAGATACTGAAGAACAACAGGTGTCGGCTTCCCATTTATACGCCTGCCTTCTACAATATACCAATATTTATACCCATTAACTGTTTTTTGCTGTAAACTGGCCATTTGTCATAATATTAGTATATACTTATTTATTTTAATGACGTAAAGATAATTATATTATAACGTTACGCAAATTTATTTAACTATTTATTTAGTATATACATATTTTAAAACATAAAAAAAGACCGCAAATGACTTAAAATAAGCCCGTTACGGTCTTGATTTTTTTCTTATTTTTACAATTTAGAATAAACTCACGCTAGAGACCGAGTTTATACAAGAGATATAATAGTAAGTCCTGTTCAATTGAAAATATCAGGAAAAAAGACAGGAGTGATATTGTGGATAGACAGTTAAATCTTGAATTGGATGCATCTGATAAGTGTTCATAAACGATATTTTTAAGCGCCTTCCTGAAATATCCATTACATGTGTGGGACTAAGAAAATTGAAAAGTCCTTTTTAAAATTCTTATTCAATTCATTTATCTTATCAATATACAAATCCGGAGTCTTTTCAGACCCAACAGCCATTAAAGTTTGGTATAAAATTTGTATGCCTAATAAGTGCAATCTTAAAAAGTTTAAATGCTTCCATAAAAAAAACAGCTTTTGTGTTTAATTATTAAACTAAATAGAGATGAAAACAAGATACTTACCGGCAATAATGGTCATTTTTATTAATATTTTCTTAATTGGATGTGAGAATGAAGAGAATGATCCATCTATAAATGGGAGTCTCATAAACTATACAGGCTGCAAAACTTTTAAATCAGCAGTCATTGGTATTAATAATGGAAATAGTGAAAGCTGTATTGAATATAGTTATGATTCCCAAAATAGAATATTGCAATTAAAACACATAAATGCTGGATTTAATTGTTGTCCTGATAGTTTATACTGTAATATTAGTTTATCAAACGATACAATTTTAATAGAAGAATTTGAGAAGAATGCTCTTTGCAATTGTAATTGCTTATATGATCTTAATATTGAGATTAAAGGAGTAGAATTGAAAAAATATTATATAAGTATAGTTGAACCCTATTGTGGTGATCAGCAAAAATTGATGTTTGAAGTTGATTTTAATTTTAATAGTTCTGGTAAATATTGTGTTGATAGAAATCATTATCCCTGGGGATTTTAAATAACTGCTGTTAATAGAAACCAAATCCAATTGAAACCGGATTTAGCAAAATCGTTAATTCATTATCAATTCCCTAAAATAACCTTTAGAAAAAAAGTCTTACTGTCTCATAGGGTAATACACCACCCTATACATCAGAGGGTTTACAGTTTTAGGTATCCAGCCACTAAGTACCAATACCTCTATAGTACATATACCCATACATATAGTGTATTTGTTGCAGTTGCACTTACCCAATGTAATTAGCTGCAATGCATCCAAGTTAATCAGGTAGTCAATATTGTTCTTGGATTTGCCGGAATATTACGGCGCATGTATAGCTTTTATCTCTTGGCAGCGATGGTAGTTGCGCCATAAGTTTTCGTTGTCTCTCAAATCCCCCGGCTGAAGCCGGGGGCTAATCATATTGCACTTCACCATTCAATTTCACGCATCGAATGGCCGGTTTTTAATGGAATGAATATTTTAATGACAGGATATAATTCCGGCCTTCTTCAGGGTATCCTTCATAGTAGCTATAGTTGACATCAAACAAATTATTGATCCCCCCTTCAATAGAAAAAATCTTCCGGATCTTTACAGAAGCTTTAATGTTGGAAATAAAAAATGCTTCTGCCACGTACAGGCCATCACTTGAACTATATCTTTCTGAATTGAAATCCGAGTTAAAAAGGACATAGAACAGACCTGGTTTGTCATATTTTAAGTACCCGAAAATCTTGTGTCTGGGAATATCGGTGAAGAATAACCCGGGTTGACTCAAATTCTTTCTTTCCAGGTAAGTATATTGTAATCCTGCCGCGAATAAAGGGAAGGGCGTGAAAGTGAACTCTGTCTCAAGACCGTAAAAAGCTGCTTTACCTGTATTCTGAAACTGATATACGGCTGAATTGTTTGGGTCTACACCATATACCTTCTGGATAGCATCATTAAGCAAGCTATAAAAGAGTGAAGCATTCAATTTAAAAAATCCAGCCGTACGAACCGAATAACTCAAGTCTGTATGTATTGCCGATTCCGATTTAAGTGTGGGATTGGGCAGGGACTTATCGAGCCGGTATGAATATCGGTCTTTCATGGTGGCAAAACGTGTTTTCCGTGCCAGGCTGACCCCAATATCCTGCTTTTCCGAAATATGATAATCCAGCCCAATCTGCGCATTCAGTTCAGCATCCTTGTTCATGGGAAAAGGAAAGATTGAATCACTCGGGGCATTATAATTATCGGCCTGAATGTTGTCACGAAAATTATAACTTAATCCACCGATTATCAGAATGTTTTTGGTAAGCGAGAAATTTTCTTCCATACCCATTGAGATAGACTGGTCTTTCATATGCCTGATAGCTTCATTAACCGGATGGGTATCGTGCTCCTTATGATGATCATATTTGTAATGAATTGCAACTTTTACGTTATGTTTTCCACCAAGACTAATGTTGTATTCGGCGCTTCCACCAAAGCTGTCATCAAAGTATATACTGGTGAAGGAAGACCTTCTTTCCCGAGAAGTATAGCTTGAGTCATCATAACTTCTGAGATCACTGTAATACTGGTCATAATATAAACGGGTTTTCAGAAAACCCGTATTTCCTAAAGTTGTTTTCGAAATGAAATTAATCCCCTGCTTATACACAGCGGGGAACCGCCAATACCGAAATGTTTGATTGGGATCTGTCCCTGTATATACCGGAACACCCTTTTTACCCTGTTGGGTCATATAGCTCAGGGCATAGTCATCTGTATTGTTTGGCATAAATCCTATTTTGAAATTGAAATTCACATCCTTACGATAAGAATTATCGAGAATTCCATCATTTTCAGGGTAAGTGGGTTCATATTTGTCCGACAGTGAATAGGAATCACGATCCAGTAGTGAAAAATCTGCCTGAAAATAAAACTTCCCCAGCTTGCTGCCCAAATTAAGGTCTGAGTGCCAACCGTTTAGTTTTCCATGGTCTGCATAAAAACCGGCAGATCCATCAAATTCAAACTTTTCCTGAGGTTTCCTGGTAATCAGATTAATTGCTCCTCCAAGTGTATTGGGTCCATAAAGAATAGAACTAACACCTTTTGAAACAGAGATCTTCGCCAGATTTTGAATCAGAAATCTGCCCAGATCCATGTATCCGTCATATGTAACATAAATTGGAATACCATCCAGGTAAACCGGAACCTGTCTCAGGTCAAATCCCCTGACCATGATCATGGCATCATTTCTCGGGCCTGCATTTACATAGTTAATACCCGGTATTAATTTCAGGGCTCCCGCTACATCCTTTTGGTTAAATTGTTCAATCTCTGCAAGTTTCATTTCATGGGTTCCAAAATCCACTGCCCGGGCTGTGATTTTTACTTCCCCAAGTTCAAAAGTCAAAAGAGTATTTGTAGAATCAGTCTGTGACTTTATGATGAGAGGAAAAATCAGGATAATGATAATGATACATATTACTATCATTAGAGAATACATAATTAACCTTATGAGAACATAACAAGAATTCGATAAAGTTAGTTTTAATCCGGTAATTATGTAAACAAATCCATGTGTTTTGGACCATTACAAATGGGG
>JAUWBB010000294.1 GCA_030605195.1 Bacteroidota bacterium | reverse complement strand
AGCCATTTGAACTGTGAGGCTTTCCTGTGAATGGGGTTTGGGTGATTTCTTTTGTGTCGTTAAATGATATTATATTCTCTGTGCTTGTCATTATCCTGTTTTTTCAACTATTGAGTTTTAAAAGAAAAATAGAGACAGCTTCCAATTTTTCTATTTTTAGTGTTTTTTTGTAATGTCTGTACCTTGCGGTGCAATGGGCTGATATACATTGATGTATGTCTATAGTTGCATCGCTTTTTTTACTTTCGTTTAATCCCGACAGGGTTACTCACTCCCATTTGGAATTTTCTCATTCACTTCATAAGTTCTGAATTAATAGACAGACTCTAATACGGTATAAACCAATCCGTTGATAAATACCCGGTTGCGATTTTTTAAATCCTTTCCAATAAATTCTACAGCTGTAATATTGAGACCGCTCCAAAAAGTCATTTTTGACAGAATAATGTCATAATGGAATTTTGGAATGCTGGAATAATGGGTGTTTCCAATATTCCAAAGCGATGGACTTTTTAGAGTAGGCTCAATATTAGTAGTCAAAGAACAGGGGCTTATGGCTGTTAACAAGCCAGGAATAAACGCAGATAGCAAGGGGTACGGAACTATTGTCTAAAAGATTAGATAATAAACCTTCCATCAAACCGGGAGTCAACTAAAGTTCACCTATTGCTTCCTGTATTGCTTTTCGAAATTTTTCCGGATTGCTTCTGGCGTACATAAATCCTTCGTTGGTCAGATTTACTGTTTTATCATCTTTCACAATAAGAAGAGTTTGCCCTGAGACCGTGAACTTCTCTGCAGTTGACTTCCCTTTTTCTTCTTCCAGATTTAATGAATGGAAAGCGATCATACCCTTATTGTATGCTTCAGGATATAAATCCTGAACGGCCTTTTTTGATTCTTCTTCAACTGCTTTACAAGTCACACATCTTTTGGTATAATGAAAGTAATATACTGCTACTTTATCACCTTTTGAAAGAGCATCTGAACCGCTTTCTTTAGTTGATTGTGCATTGCAGGAATATGAAAGTGATATTATCATCACATTCAACAATAAAATAATTGTCTTTTTCATGATAATTTGGTTTTAGTTAATAATTCTTTTAATTCTTTTCCTGAAGGCACCCTGCCACTTACAGTGACAACACCGTTAATTACTAATGCAGGTGTCCTTAATATACCATACTTCATCATTTCGTTGATGTCTTCAACTTTATTTACGTCTGCCGCGATATCCAATTCAGCAAGACAATTAATTACAGCTTTTTCAAGTGCTTTGCATTTTGGACAACCTGTTCCTAAAACTTTAATATCCATTTCAGTTGTATTTATTCGCAGTTCGTAAAATTACGAACAAAATTAATATTTTTTTTATAAATCTGTAACATTTTCTTAAAAAGTTTTTGTGCTATTTCCCAATTTTCCTTATTCAGGCAATATTTAATTCTTGGCTGTTCAATTTCGCCCTGAATGAGCTCCGCCTCTTTCAATTCTTTCAAATGTTGGGAAAGAGTTGATTTTGCAATGGGAAGCACTTCAGAAAGGTCTCCGCTATAACAACAAGATTGATTTGAGAGTAATTCCAGAATATACATTCTTACAGGGTGACTCATTGCTTTTGCAAAGCGTGAGGCTTGCTTTTGCTCTTCTGTTATCTCAGTCTACAGTCGGCCCGCCCGTACCGAACGGTACGTTCGGGCGGGCAGTCTACAAAAAAGTAAATAACAATCAAACAATTATAACACGATGGCAACTGGATTTAGAAATTTAACTGTATATAAAAAAGCATTTGCTCTTGATGATATTCTTTAAATCAGACAGAAATCTGATATTAGATATTTCAACACTCCCCGCTACAGATGAAAAAATTTAATCCTGCTTTCGGTTAAAACTTTATATATTTGCAATTCCATTTAATTTTCAGTTTATTATGGGCAAAAAGGATAGTAAAATCAGTAAATGGAGGTATAAATACCGCTTTATTGTTTATAATGACTACACTTTTGAGGAAGTTTGGCAATTGAAGCTATCGAAAATGAATTTGTTCATTATTTTAGGATCCTTGGTGATTTTTCTGATTGTCCTTACTACAATACTGATTGCCTTTACTCATCTACGTGAGTTTATACCCGGTTATCCTGATGGCAATATGCGCCGAAACATCATAATGAATGCATACCGGTTGGATTCCCTTGAACGGGAACTTGAGATAAGAGACCAATATTTTGTCAATCTGAATAATATTATATCAGGTAAAGAGCCTAATGATTTTCAAAGCGTTCAGGATACCTCCATGGATTATAGTGATATTATCTTTACCAGGTCTTTGGAAGATTCTTTATTAAGACTGGAAATTGAAATGGAGGAACAATATAATTTATCGGTTGGAGAAGAAAACAGATTGGAAGACAATTTATCGAGCATCCATTTTTTTGCACCTATCAAAGGAATGGTGACAAGTTCTTATAATCCTGCTGGAAGTCACTTTGGAACGGATATCGTCGGGTCGCCAAACAGTGTTGTCTCTGCCACTTTGGATGGTACGATCGTTTTGGCTTCCTGGACTATGGAAACGGGTTATGTTATTCAGATACAGCATAATAACAATCTCATTTCAGTTTATAAACATAATGCCGAATTGTTAAGGGAAGTTGGAGCTATTGTGAAAGCCGGAGAAAGCATTGCTATTGTCGGAAGTTCAGGAGAGTTATTTACTACAGGTCCGCATTTGCATTTTGAATTGTGGCTTAATGGTTCTCCTTTAGATCCGGAAAAGTACGTACTTTTTTAATTCAATAAGCACGTGATTTATGGAGCGAAGCGCTTATAAGTCGCTATGCAAATTGACCCTGGGCGACTGAAAGGAGTCGAAGGTTCTTTGGTTTAGTTCAAAAACCAAGTGGTTTATGGAACGGAATGCCTTTAAGTAACTATGCGAAAAAAGATTGCCATATTGGGTTCGACGGGTTCTATAGGATCGCAAGCTTTACAAGTTATTGAAATGCATCCTGAGGAATTGGAACTACAGGTTATTATTGCAAATAATAATGTTGATTTACTAATCCGGCAAGCTCAAAAATACCATCCCAGATATGTGGTTATTGGAAATGAAAAAAAATATGATCAATTGGCATCCGCTCTGAACCAATTGCCAATTGATCTGTATGTCGGGAAAGAGTCTATTAATCAGATTGTTGGACATGAAGCAATTGATATGGTGCTTACCGCTGTAGTGGGTTTTAGTGGACTGATTCCCACAGTAAGGGCATTAGAGGCAGGGAAAGATATTGCATTGGCTAATAAGGAAACCCTTGTGGTGGCAGGTGAGTATATTACCTGGTTAGCTGAACAAAAAAAGATAAAAATTATTCCGGTAGATTCGGAACACTCAGCTATTTATCAATGCTTGGTGGGAGAATCGACCGATTGGATAGAAAAGATATATTTAACTGCTTCAGGTGGTCCTTTTAGGGAAAGGACAATTGAATCGTTACAAAAGGTTACCATGAAAGAAGCACTTAAACATCCCAACTGGACGATGGGCGAAAAAATCACAATCGATTCTGCTTCCATGATGAATAAAGGATTAGAAGCTATAGAAGCAAAATGGCTGTTTGATCTGGAACCCGAACAGATCGATGTGATTATCCATCCACAGTCGGTTATTCATTCAATTGTTCAGTTTATTGACGGTTCTATGAAAGCGCAAATGGGAATTCCGGATATGAAGATGCCCATTCAATATGCACTTGGCTATCCGGCCCGGTTGAAGTCGACTATTCAAAGATTTAATTTTTTGGATTATCCTGATTTGACTTTTGAGAAGGCAGATACAAAAAAATTTCGTAATCTTGCACTCTCATTTGAAGCCATGAGAACGGGAGGGAATATGCCGTGTGTTTTAAATGCGGCAAATGAAGTGGCCGTAGAAGCTTTTTTAGAGGGTAAAATCGGGTTTCTGGATATGCCGGATGTGATTGAAAAAACACTTCAAAAGAGTAGTTTTATTGAAAAGCCCGGCCTGGAAGATTATGAGAATATCGATTTTGAAAGTCGACGATTAGCCAGATCTTTTTTATGATGAATTATATATTAATTTTGTCTGTTTTGAAAATTATTTATTCACAAAATAAAATATTTTCATAGGTATTCATGAGCTCACTTCGTTCGGTTGAGATTTGGAGATTGATATTTGTTATTTCCGGTTTACCCCGTTGAAATGATTATTGGAAATTCCCACGGGGTTTACCCGGGTTAGGATATAAACATGAGAGATTTTTAGAATGATAGTACTGGTCAAGATCACACAATTAATACTGAGTTTATCTATCCTGGTTATATTGCATGAGTTAGGACATTTTATTTTAGCCAGAATATTCAAGACAAGGATTGAAAAATTCTTTCTTTTTTTTGA
>JAUWBB010000064.1 GCA_030605195.1 Bacteroidota bacterium | reverse complement strand
AAAATTATTTTAATCCAAATTATGAAATTTTTCATGCTACTAAAAAAAGATGTTTATATTTGTTGAAATTCATTTTAAACCAAATTAATTAACAAAAATTTAAGACCATGTTTAGTGAGCATCCCAAAGGACTATTTGTAGCATTCTTTGCAAATATGGGTGAGCGATTCGGGTTTTATACCATGATCGCCATTTTCAACCTGTTCTTGCAGGCAAAATACGGATATAACGCTGCCGAGGCAGGTCAGATTTACGGTATTTTCCTGTTTTTTGTTTACTTCCTTCCTCTTTTCGGTGGAATTATTGCCGACAAAGTGCTTGGATACGGTAAAACCATCAGCATTGGCCTTGTGGTAATGTTCGCTGGGTATTTCCTGTTAGCCCTCCCGACAACCATGAACAGTGGATTAATATTGGTACTACTTTCTCTTGGGGTGATTTCACTGGGTACAGGACTGTTTAAGGGAAACCTTCAGGCCCTGGTAGGAAACATGTATGATGACCCCAAATACAGTTCCAAAAGGGACGTTGCCTTCAATATTTTTTACATGGGTATCAATATTGGCGCCATGTTCGCTCCGACAGCGGCAGAAGAAATAGTAAACTGGATTCTGAAGACCAGGAATTATTTCTACGATGCAAGGATACCAGCCCTGGCTCATAAATTCGTTGACGGAGAACTTGGAAATGCATCCGAGTATCTTGCTATTGCCCAACATCAGGATCCTTCTGTCACTCTTGATTCATTGGCTCAATTCTCCGAAAGCTATGTGAATACATTAAGTCAATCTTATCATTATGGATTCGGAATTGCCTGTATCAGTTTAATTGCTTCAATGCTCATTTTCTGGGGTTTCCGGAAATACTACAAACAAGCTGACTTTTCCGAAAAACAAAAAGCTGCCAGTGAAGAACATAAATATCAGGTTATCAAGTTAACTCCGGAGCAGACCAAACAAAGGTTAATTGCTTTAGGTCTAATATTCTCTGTTGCTATCTTCTTCTGGATGTCTTTCCATCAGAACGGACTATGCATGACCTTTTTTGCAAGAGATTATACTGTTCCTTCAGTTGATCGACCCACCAACCTGTTGTTTGACCTTTTCGGTTTATTGCCTGTCTTCCTGTCTGTCGTAGGTCTTATTTTCCTGCTCAGGAAAAAAAGCGATGTAAGAACCAGGATTATTGGCGCTGCAGCCTTTGTTGGATTTGCTATCATTGCCTATATGAGGTATCAGGGATACGATGATATGAATGAATTCACACCTCAGAAATTCCAGCATTTTAATCCTTTCTTTATCGTTGCCCTAACACCAATCATAGTAGGCCTTTTCCACTATCTTGGCAGAAAAGGTAAGGAACCCTCAGCACCAAAAAAGATTGGTATCGGTATGATCATCACTTCTGTGGGGTTCTTAATTATGGTTTTTGGCTCCTTAAGCCTTTTGGGATACAGTCCCAAAGAGATCGGCGGAGTAGTTGCACCGGAAAACAGACTGATATCGGTAAATTGGTTGATCTTTACCTATTTTACCCTTACGGTGGCTGAACTGTTTATAAGCCCGATGGGGATATCCTTTGTTTCCAAAGTTTCACCACCAAAATACAAGGGACTTATGCAGGGTGGATGGCTGGCTGCAACAGCTTTGGGAAACTATCTGGTCAGCGTTATAGGCTGGTTATGGACAAAAGTTCCGTTGTGGACTTTATGGGCCATCCTGGTTGCTTGTTGCTTGCTTTCGGCATTATTCATTTTCTCTATCATGAAAAAGCTGGAAAAAGCTACTCAATAATACAAATCTTGCCTAATTACTTCTTAAAAAATATAACTAATCCGTAAAATTAAAGAGAGGATATAACAAGTGATGGAACAATGGAATGTTGGAAAATTGTGCCATAGGCACTCCTTCGGAGGAATATTGGGAAAATACATTTGTAAAAAACATTATTCCGGATTGGTATTTTGCTAATAAACTATCAAACCAAACAACCTTCCAGAGTCTCTCAGACCTGGAAGGGTTGTGTTAAGAACATATCTTTTCCCAGGTTATAGAAAAGTACATTTTTTTAGTATCTTCACAGGCAGCAAAGTGATTTCCTATATAAAACCAATAAAATTCTATACCCATTATGAAACAGATCAGATCCTTTTGTTTTATTATTCTGGTTCTATTTTTTACGGAACCACTTTTTGCACAGCTCACTTCAATTGCGAAGAAGGAAAACGAAGTATTGAGTGTAATGCACTCTATTTCCAGTTATGACCTTTACAATACCATTAAAGAACTGACTTCGGATAAATACTACGGACGGCTTACAGGTACCGAAGGGTACAATGCCGCAGCGGAATGGCTTGCCGGTGAGTTTGAGGAATGTGGCATTAAGCCTTACGGGGATAACGATACCTATTATCAATGGTTTGATATCCCATACATATTGGTTTTTGAGGGATGTGAAACCTACCTGCATATCCCGGTAAAAGGCGGTGAGATACAAAAATATTATAAATACGTAAGTGAATTTATTCCCGGTTCAACTTCGGGATCAGGAGAAATAACGGCAGAAGTGATTTACGCAGGATATGGAATTACCGCTCCTGAACTGGACTACGACGATTACAAAGGAATTAATGTAAAAGGGAAAATCATTCTGATTGAACGTGAAGCCCCGGTATCCGACAGAAAAGATCCGGAATTATTCAAAAAATGGAGACCTTATTCATTTCATCAATATAAATTGAAAAACGCGGTGGAACACGGCGCCAAAGGTATGCTTTATAATTACGGTCCGATTTCCAATCCAAATAACGCTTATGATCCTGGTTTTATCTATTCGCATGTTGGTGATACGGTCGTTTCAGACTTGTTTGCAGGTACAGGAAAGAATCATAAAGAGACCGTGGAAAAAATCCGGAAAAACCTTAAACCACAATCTTTTGAAACGGGAAAAACGGTTACAATAAAAAATTACACCGAATATCATCCCGAAGGGAAAGGAAGTAACGTGATCGGGTTGATTGAAGGAAGCGATCCTGAATTAAAAAATGAAGTGATCATACTCGGGGCACACCTCGATCATTTGGGTAGATGTTATGAAATAATGCCCGGTGCCAACGACAATGCCTCCGGTATAGCAGTATTGCTCGAAGTGGCAAAAGCGCTTGCCAAATCTCCGGTAGCTTTAAAACGGTCTGTTTTGTTCCTGGCTTTCGGTGCTGAAGAACAAAGCATCACAGGATCCAAATCTTACCTTGAACATCCCCGTTTCCCACTTGAAAAAACTGTTTGTTTGATCAATATGGATGGAGTTGGCGCTGGAAA
Organism: Bacteroidota bacterium; assembly: GCA_030605195.1. Taxonomy (GTDB): domain Bacteria; phylum Bacteroidota; class Bacteroidia; order Bacteroidales; family VadinHA17; genus CAZEWS01. The sequence continues at coordinate 7,709 of JAUWBB010000064.1, read as the reverse complement.
CAAGCTTGATGCACTGGCCGGGGAAAATTATCCGGAAATCTGGAAACCCATTGATCAGGCAAACCAACAATACATCCATCAATCGGTGAGGCCAACGAATTTTCCGAACCTTGCACGTCCCAGACTTGACGCTGCCAGGTTTATGTGGGCAGGAGTACCAAGTATCAGCTTTTCGGCATATGGCACCAGGTCACCTTATCATGTTCCGCATGATAATCTTGAAATCATAACACCCGAGATCATGGAAGATCTGGCACAATTGCTGTTTCTTGCAATTATTGAAATAGCAAATACGAACATGCCTTAAGGACATAATATTCTAAGTTTGAATAAAACAAAGTTGTTAAATTATGGGAAAAGGTGACAGAAAAACCAGGAGAGGAAAAATAATTAAAGGTACGTATGGGGTAAGAAGACCAAAGAAAAAAGGCAAGAAAAGAGTTGTAACTACCTCGGTGGAGAAAAAATAGACACTCGTCTGACGAGTTGATAAATCCGCCGGACCCCGCGAGGGTCGAACATTTTTAGCCCCAGTGCGTAAACCGGATTTTTTGATGTGGATGTTTTTACTATTCCTGTCCATGTAGCTTATCTAATTGGTTAGGCTTTCCTATTCCGGTCCATGGAACGATATTTCACTAATGAACGATAGTAGTTGGACCGGTGTTATCCTTTGCATTATTCTTTTTCTACTCCCAAAGGGATGCCTATGGCAAATAATCGAACACCGATGTCCCGTAGGGATCCCTTTGGGGGTGTTCTGATATGTTTACCGACAGACAAGACCATCGACCTTGGATTATTGTAGCAACAATTCAGACCCTTAGGGTTTTGTGCCGGAGGCATTCCTCTGGAAGAAACCCTAAGGGTCTTTCGCACAGTTACATCTTTGACCGACTTATTATTACCAATCCATATCTTACCTTGTCACTATAAACTTCCCGAATAATAATTCGTCTTTCACTCTTACACGCACATAGTAGATGCCCTCTTTCCAACCGGAAACATTGATCGTGTATGTTTTATCTTTCAACCTGGTTGTTTTATGCATTAACAGCATTTGCTGGTTAAAAATTTCGGCTTCCCATTCATCGCCTTCAGTATAGGTATCGATTTTATCCGTTTTTAATTCCATTATGGTTTCGCCGGTAGTAGGGTTAGGGACAAAACTCATATAATAACCACCACAGTAATAATATGTCCCAACATAAGCTGAAAGAATTCTCAATTTATCTTCGCATTCACAGCAAGTATTAGCATATACCTTTACATTTCCCCCGGGATTGTAACCGGTATAGACACCAGCCATATTATTGTAAGTATAAACGAATGAAATCGATGGAGGAAGAGTCCACTCATAACCGGATGTAGAACAATCACTATTATTAATAACATAAAAATAATAATACGTGTAAGGGCACAAGAGGAAGGTTTGGCCGGATTTTGGTGCAGGTTGACCGGTTGAGTAAGTTACATTGAATTCAACATCACTGGGATGCGGGCCTCAGGACGCAAAAGTCTTACTTGCAGTAGTACTCCCAGTACCTCCGCACATATTTGAAATGGTAAAAACGACACTACCAATCGCGACGGCTGAAGGGCATGTACTTTCGAATTCTGCAGTTGTACCGGTTCCTGAGGATGGGGTTACATAACTAGCCGTCCACGATACTGATGATCCCGGTGGTGCATTAGTTAAGGTAAAAGTTTCTTCGTCTGAGCAAACTATATCAGGACCTGTAACTATTCCTCCGGGACGAATTGTGTTCATATAATAGGCATTACCAAGGTGATTTGATAAACGTGTTGTACTGGTTCCTCCTCCTGTCCAGGAATGGTGAAAACATCCAAACCAATCACGCATATCATCGCCATAACATTCAGAAGGTCCTCCCAATAACTGACCAACCACTCTTTTATTCTGATCAAACAAGGGTGCCCCTGAGGATTTATTTTCCGCGGCGCCTATATCCCAAACAACTTTCCAAAAGCCATCCCACGAGTTTTCCCACTCATCTGTTTCAACCAGCTGATCTTCATCAAATGAAATTTTCATTACATCAGCTGAGGGATGGTGGATCATAGTCCCTTCAGTTGGCACATTACTCCTTCTGTCCCAACCCAGGAATGAAAGGCACATATTATTTCCCAAATTATTATTATCCAGTTCAACAAGGGCAAAATCGCTATCACGCCATGCTGCTTTAAAATCACAATCCTGATATATCGTAGAAGTAGCAAGCCCACTTCCATAGCAACTAGTTTTTTTATAATTGAATTTAAACATCCATTCCTCGGCATTCAGTTTTTCTTGTTGACTTAGTTCACCATAAGGCATATAGGTATCAACACAATGAAATGCTGTTAAAAAATAACCCTTATAATCTTGTCCCGAACTGTTTAATAAACAACCAGAACAAACGGAAGTCCCACCTTCTTTAAAAACCAGTGCAACACCACCAGCTTCATTTTCCCAGCTTGGATAACAGAGAACATTTTTTTGACACGGCCCGGAATCACCTAATCCTTTAGTAGAATTAAACAAACCGGCATACAAATCTTTGTATCCGTGCACGATTCGGGAAATTGACAGTTTTGCATTTACTTTTTTGTTTTCCGGAATATATAAATACAATATCACACTCTCCCCTTTGATAATATCGGTGAGAAATATCCTGCTCTCCAGGTTCTGTTTTGATGTTACAGGTCCGAAAACCATAAAAAGATTCGGATCTTTTAAGAATTCACTAACAATAAACATTGATGTATCCGGCTCGACATTGTTTATTATTGCCAGGTGGAACTTAAAATTCTCACCTTCATTGAAAACAGTATCCGGTTCGCCATCTTCATTCAGCAAATAAAATTCAATGCCAACACCATTTTGTTCTATAGATATACCTTTATATTTACCTTCCAGAGGTTCTTTCTGGCAACTTATTACTGTTAACGTAACCGTTGCAAGAAACAAATAAAATGTTTGAATTATTTTTTTTCTAATTATAAGATTTAGTTTGAACATTGTAAAAGAAAATTTTAACGGTGGCGCTCTTTTCATAAGATATTAATATTTATGTTTTGGTTGCGTTTTGTAATACATTCCCTGATCCTTAAAATAAAGCTTTCCTGTTTTAAACTTTTTGAAGAAAAATTAAGCAATAAAATTCCGGAAGGTTATAACAAAGTTAGGTATTAAAAGACCAAAAGTTAAGAGAATTCAATAGTTCTTTGTAAAGAGTAGAAAGAATAATACGAAAACTCACCGGGTGACTCAGAGTCACCCGGTGAGTGATTCAAAAAAACTGGAAAGCAGTCAGGTGGAAACGCCTGACATCAGTATAAAATCTTCAATAAGATTTTGATTTTCGGAACTTAAACTATCATAGTCGAGAAGTTTGAACCTGTATGCCGCCTGCCCCGATCCATCAGTGGCAGGCAGGTTTGCACCAACATTCATTAGCAGCTAAAGAATCCTCTCACAAATTTTACTTTTTGTACAGTCTTTAAATTATAACGGTTTCAGTTTATAGGTTTCAATAGTGTGACAGCTTATATCCAGAACCATTTTGTTCCTGCTGAAAAGAACCGGTCTCCCCTCCTCCTCGATTATATTTGTTTGTTGAGCATTTTTCAAATCAAAAAACAAATCCGGATTTATTTGTCTGTTTTTCCCTTTCTCATCCAGTATTTTTCAATTTCTTCCAGGGATTTGCCCTTTGTTTCGGGTAAAACTTTCCATGCAATTAAAATGATTGGTAAGCAGAAAAACGCAAACATCCAGAAGGTTCCAAACGGCTTTATGTTTTCTAATAACCATGGGACTAGTTGTCCTAAAACAGTATTGGCTGCCCAAAGTGAAAGTGTTGCAATTGCCATGGCCCGGCCCCTGATCCTGGTGGGAAAAATTTCCGAAAGAACCACCCAGGTCACAGGTCCGTATGAAAACACAAAACAAGCAATAAAAATGAGTATAAAAACCATTAACAGGTAACCTCCCGATACATTTTGGAAGAATATCGCCCCTATTATAATATGTGAAAGCATGGCTCCGGTTGCACCGAAAATTAATAATTTCCGCCTTCCTAATTTGTCAATCTTCCAAATAGCAATCAGGGTAAATAACACATTAACTATACCAATGACAACCTGACCGCCCAGTGCATCTCCGAGTTTAAATCCGGCATCGTTTAAAATTCGCGGACCATAATATATAATAGCGTTTATCCCGCTAAGTTGCGACAAGACAGCAATGGATACCCCTAAAATCAGGGCAAGCCGCATACCCGGATGCAGAAACTGTTTTAAGGATTCCTTTTCCATTGTAATGGTTTCCTTAATTTCCAGAATTTCCCTCTTAGCAACAGCTCCACCAGCGATCTTTCCAAGGATTTGCTCTGCCATACCTTCTTTTCCTCTTATCGTTAACCACCTTGGACTTTCAGGAATAAATAACAGAAGCAGGAAAAAGATCATAGCCGGCAAGGTTTCGCTTCCAAACATCCCTCTCCATACCTCCTCATAAATGATCCTGTTCATCATTCCTGCTCCCCCGGTAGTAACCGGATTAGACGACAAACCAAGCAGCAGGGCATTAACGAAGTATGCCGAAAGAATGCCAATGGTAATAGCAAACTGATATAATGTAACCATCCTGCCACGAATATGCGGCGGCGAAATTTCAGATATGTACAGGGGAGAAACCATAGAAGCAACTCCTACACCAATCCCACCAAGGAATCGATACAATATAAGAATTGTATAAGTAGGCGCACCGGCACAACCAATCGCTGAAATACAAAATAACAAGGCTGAAAGCAACAGGGTCTTCTTTCGGCCAAATTTATCGCTTAATACTCCGGCAACTGAAACGCCTGCAATACATCCCACTAATGCAGAACTCACAAACCATCCTTCCCATACTGCACTCAAACCAAATTTCACTTTAACAAGTGGAATCGTACCGGAAATAACGGCCGTGTCATAACCAAACAAGAACCCTCCCAGAGCTGCAACACCGGAAACGGACAGAAGAAACACTATACTTCCTGTTCGATTTATCGAGTTAATTTGTTCTGTTTTTTCCGGCATTTTCTTTACATTATCAGTGAATCAGCAATAAGAAAGAGCTTCCTGCCCACCATAGCCCGGCCCATAGCAATGGCGGGCGAATAACCCAAATTTGAATAGTTCAGGATAAAAAGATTATTCTTTCAGAGAAGACAGTAATAAATTTTAAAATTCAATTAAACCTGCTTCCTTTAATACTTCCAGGCAGTTCATTATTGCCTTAAGATCCGATTCTGTTCTTAGCTGAGTATCCAGCATTTTCTTAATATCCAGGGCGCTGTGAGAACCATTGGTCAAACGTGGTAATTCCCTGGTATCTTCAACGTCTTCATATTGATATTTCTCCAAAAACTTTTCAGGTAATACCCTGATGGCTTCAGTCCAGCCCCTGTAACCGTTTTCCTTTACTTTTCCAGTTGGTTTGGGAATCATATTCGAAGCTTTCTTCTCTAAAGAGCTCAAACTAATATCAGCAGGTGTGCTTTTGATCCTTCCGGCAACAATCTGCATGTGTTGTTCCAGTGCGACAAGGTGGGCTTTCCCCATATCCTCTACTCCTGACTTTAGGGTTTTTACATATTGCTTAACCTTTTCCATATCAGTAATAACCAATTCTAACACAGATCCCAGCGTTTCTTTCTCGTTTAAAACAGTTGCTTCAATGTAACCCCTGACTTTCTTATATATATGATTAAAATTTTCAGGTGTTGCCTGGTTTAACTCATCAAGTCCTCTGGCCAGTTGGTGGCCAATCCTTTTCGAAGCATTGCTATATGTTTCTCCGGCAATATTTATAGCCATATCATCATCCGCATTGGCTATGGTATAAACAGCAGCTGCTGTAATAACAATGACACGCTTGAGTTGTGTTGGATCAGAATTATATGGACGATCTTCAGAAGTATGATAAAAAATGTCGGGCCATGTGATCATCATAATTCCCGGCACCTGAACCCCCCAGTCGTTAAAGACTTCATGATCAGATGCGCCGTAATGGGTTTCGATCTTATAATAAAATGGTTCATCTGAACCACTCGGAGCTACAATTCTGTTCGGAAATTGAGAAAATCTTCTTGAGGTTATGCTTTCCCTGTTAGTTTCACCAACAAAACGGTAGTAATGCTCCATCACATCGTTGAGGTAGTGTGGATTACCATATGTTGTCCGCATAAGGCAGAAGTGAGAATAACTTCTGCTTAACCACAACCCTACTATATCAAGGTTGATATTACAGAGGGTATTTTCCATTAACTCCTTATTTGCCTTCACCCATGGAATAGTGCCTGAAAATTCCGGCACCCAGATAAAACGAATATTTCTGACAGGTCTTGAAAGCCTGCCTTCAATGATCAACGTGTTTAATGTATTAGCTACTTCAAGAATGGCAGCGCTACCAGAAATATTATCATTTGCACCTTGTTTTGTATAACCTTCGAACAAATGAGCAGAAATAATAATTTCACCGGAATGAGGATTTGTACCTTTTATCACAGCAGTAGGTATCTGTAATTCGAAATCCCTCATTGTTGCTTCAACCACTGCATGTACCTTTATTTTTTCCCCTTGAAGCAGGCGGTTTCTTAAAAGGTATCCCTCCCTCGCATTCAGATTAAAAGCAAAGCGTCTGTTATCCCCCCTGATCCCTCTCCATGGTATTTGGACGGGACCCTCCAAAGGCCTGGGTGAATTGAAGGAAATCACTCCTTCAGCCCCCCTTTCAACAGCAAGATTATGTACCCTGCTTACATTTCCTGAAGTAACAGCAATTTTGCCTGCAACGTCGCGATTATGAAAATCTTCCTCCCGTCCTTCACCTATCCAAATCAACTCTGCGGTGATATCTGCATTTTTGCTGCCTGAGGCCAAAACCGCCCTGAGATCATCATAATCAGCTATCTTATTTCTCCAGGGGCTTACCTCCCACAGTTCACCACGGATTCCATCCCAGGTCTGCCGGCCGGGAAACCTGTCGATTTTAGCTTCATCTATGCCGTATTCCTTTAATCGTTCTACCGTATACCGGGCCTCTAGAAAGGTTGTTGCATACTCGGCGTTAAGCCTGTCCCGGTTATAACCCGACATTTCAATCATATGGTTATAAGCTGTTTCCCCGGAAGCTTCACCTATAATCTCATCCATATAAGCACCAGGGAGAAATGTCCAGTGATGAAAGGGCGTTTGTTGCGGAAAACACTCATTGATAGTAAGATTAATTCCAATGACTAATAGAAAAAAGAAAATGCGTGTCATAATGATTAATATTTTTAATTTCTTATAAAGATCAAATATATAACATCCTGAATGCAAAATGAACGAGAATTAATCTTTTGTTCTGAAATATAACCTTTTTTTCCAATCCCGCAGGCTCCATTCCATATTGCTGTAATCCCGAACCAACCCTGATCATTCTAAAGCATAATGACAATTATTAAAAAAAACTCGTGTCTGTATTTATTGAGAAAAATCACATGTTAATATTTTTCAATATATTAATTATTTTCTATCACTACTGTCCGGTTAACGAATATATAAAAGTTCGGGAAGACTAAATATATAAGCGATAGAAGTTCTTTGAAATATTTTTCGATTTGAAATCAAAATCCTCATATAAAACGCTCTCTCTTCGTCCGCCAGCTGGCGGA
>JAUWBB010000070.1 GCA_030605195.1 Bacteroidota bacterium | reverse complement strand
TGGATATATTCAAAATCGTCAGGGTGATGGAAACGGTGGATATATTCCCTCATCATTCCCGAGCGTGCCACCCCCGGACGAATAATGGAACTGGCAGCAACAAGGTTCAGGTAATTATCACAGCGTAGTTTTTGAAGCAATCCCCGCATGGAAGGACTTTCAATATAAAAACACCCCTTTGTTTCACCGGTTTTCAGCATTTTCCGCACTTTTTCATCCTTAATAAAATCCTGAATGGCATATACATCCACTTTTATTCCTTTGTTTTTCCTGATGATCTCAGTGCTTTCCTTTATATGGCCTATTCCCCGCTGGCTCAGGATATCCAGTTTTTCAAATCCGATATCTTCTGCAACATACATGTCCCACTGGGTGGTTGGATAGCCTTTTGGTGGCAGGTCGAGAGCAGTGTAGCATGTGATTGGTTCCTCGGAAATCAGAATTCCGCCTGCATGTATGCTTCTTAAATTAGGGAAATCAGCCATTAATAAACCGGTAGAAAAAATTTTATCGGTGATTTCGCTATGATTGATTTCCGCTTCCGGATGGTCAATTAAAGAATCGATTTCAAATTTTGGCAATCCGTACACTTTCCCCAGTTCACGGATAATCGATTTCCCCCTGAAAGTGGAGATTGTTCCCAGTAAAGCCGTATGGTTTCGCCCATATCGTTTAAAAATGTAGTCAACCACTTCGTCACGTTCCTTCCAGGAATAATCGATATCAAAATCTGGTGGACTGGTTCGCCTGGGATTGATAAACCGTTCAAAATACAGGTTTAGTTCTATGGGATCTACGTTGGTGATCTTAAGGCAGTAAGCGACCACTGAATTTGCACCGCTTCCGCGACCAACATGATAAAATCCCCGTGCGAGGGAATACCGGATAATATCCCAGGTGATCAGAAAATAAGAAGAAAAATCCAGGCGGTCGATGATCTCCAATTCATGATGTACTCTTTTCGCTGCTTCCCGGTTATCTTTCCCATACCGGTATTCAAGGCCATCGAGGGTTAATTTTTCCAATAAAAGTTTGTCATCATACGAGCTGCCCGTAAATGTTTTCTTGTTCTTACAGGTTTTAAAATCGAATTCGAATGAACAGGATTCCGTTATTTTTTCGGTGTTATTAATGATTTGTGGATAGTTCCGATAAATTTTAATCAAATGATCCAAATGATAAAATCGTTCATCCGGTACGGTAAACTGATGAGGTTGTAATTTGCTTAACAAGGTGTTATGGTCAATTGCCCTGAGATGTTTATGCAGTTCATAACCGGCATTATCGATAAAACTAACGGGGTGCAGGATCATCAATTTGGATTGGTCGTGCCGGAATTTTGATGATAAAAGTTTCCTGAGCGAAAATGGCCGTATGCCAATGAATTCGTTTTCCTTCAGTTTTCCGGAGGGTATATTTTCATAAGGATAAATTGTATACACATGGCTAAATGCCGGTCCGGGGTAGGGAAGAGGTGTGCCGGATAAATTATGCAAGCTCAAAAACTCATTGATTTCCCTGAATCCTTCATTGTTTTTGGCAAGAGCAACATATAAGAGTTGATCACCGTCCCTGAATTCAATCCCGGCTATCGGATGTATTTTTTCCTGCCGGCAAATTTTTACAAAATCCAGCACCCCGGTCGAATTATTAATGTCAGTCAGCGCCAGGACTTTTATATCTTTCTTTTTTGCCTCTATGACAATTTTTTCAACTGGTAATGTCCCGTAACGCAGACTGTAGTATGAATGGGTATTTAAATACATGTTGTAGTTTGTGGCTTGTGGTTGCTGGTTTCAGTGCCAGAGTTCATCGTTCCGGGTTCCAGCCGAATACAATTCGGCTCTACACTCAATGGTTCCAGGTTCATAGTTCTCAGTTTTCGGTTCAGTCAACTATACGCACTCTGCCCTTTAACTTCTTACTGGAGACTGTCGACTGCCCGCCCGAACGTACCGTTCGGTACGGGCGGGCCGACTGAAGACTTCTTCCTTTCTTCTATCTCCTCTTTTGTTTTAACCCCCACAGCCCTTTTAACCGCGTTTCTGCCATACCGCTCCCTCAGTTTATCCATCGCCAGGTATAGTTTTATCATTTCCGGGGTATCTTCAAACATATTTAGTTGCTGAACTCCCCGTACCAGGTGGCTGAGCCTGACGCCAATCAGCCGGATCAGCATTCTGCGCTGGTAAAGCTTTTTAAATAATTCTTTCGCTGTTTCAATTAAAACATGATCAAATGAGGTGTAGGGAATGCGCTTTTGGAGGGTATGTGTATCGTAATTGGAGTAGCGGATCTTTACCGTTACACACGAAGTCAGCTTTTGTGCTTTCCTCAATTCAAAACCTGTTTTTTCCACCATAGCCGACAACAATTGGTTCATTTTAACAGTATCTATGCTATCCTTATCAAAGGTTCGTTCTGTGCTGACCGATTTTTGTTCAAAATATGGCATTACCGGGTTAGTGTCGATGCCATTGGCTTTTTTCCATATTACCACTCCGTTTTTACCTAATACTTTTTTCATCATATCAACAGGGATCAGACTCAGGGTTCCTATGGTGGAAACACCCATGGAACGTAGCAAATGAAAGGTTTTTGTCCCGATCATCGGTATTTTTCCAATGGATAAAGGCGTAAGAAAAGGTGTTACCTGGTTTTGCAAAACCTCTAATCCACCATTGGGTTTGGCTTCCCCTGTTGCAATTTTCGAAACGGTTTTGTTTACTGATAATCCAAAGGAAACAGGCAAGCCGGTGTTTTTAATAATAGACCGGCGAAGTTCCCGGGTCCATTGCAGGGAGCCAAAAAACCTGTCCATTCCTGTAATATCCACATAATGTTCGTCGATGGAAGCCTTTTCATACAACGGCGCTTTCTCTGCAATGATCCCGGTAACCATGTTGGAATATTTGCTGTACAATTCCATATCACCTCTGATAACCAGTGCGTCAGGACACAGGTTCCGTGCCATTTTCATCGGCATTGCCGAACTTACACCAAATTGCCTTGCCTCATAACTGCAACTGGCTACCACGCCCCGGTCGGATGTACCACCGATAACAATGGGTTTCCCTTTCAGACTACTGTTTTTGAGTCGCTCAACCGAAACAAAAAAAGTATCCAGATCAAGGTGAATGATGTTTCTTTTGCTATCGTTCATTGTTACGTTGATAATTCTGTGTTCAAGGTTCCTGGTTTTCAGTGCAGTTCTTAAAATTCTCCTCCTTAGAAAAGAGCCTGCCCGAAAGAATGAATTCTTTCATTCAGGCGGGGAGTATCCGACCGAAGGGAGGGGTAGGTGGTTGGATTGCCTGGTTTACCAACCACCCCTTCCGCCACCAAACACTGCCAGGTCAAGAAGACCCTGGCAGGTTATTCCAAGCTCAAATATTGTCAGGTCTTTTGCCAGCCGAATACAATTCGACTCTACTGAACTGGTTCCTGGTTTACTCGCTCCCACAATCCTTCGCTCAATTCCGCTCGTGAGACATTCTGTTCGCAAAGCTCACAGAATGATTCTTGTTTCTGGTTTAAAGTTGCTTCCTTTGCTCTTTACGCTATATTCTATGTACTTTGCGCCATGCGCTTTGCTCTCTTACTGGAGACTGTTGACTGGTGACTTCTTCATGCCACTGCTACTCCACTAACACCCAGCACCCAGTACCTAGTACCTAGCAACTTCCCCTTCTTCTTCTTCACCTCAACCTTAACCTTAACCTATCCTTTTTCTTCTAAAAAAAGATTTATAAAACTTGTATTATTCAAATCTTTATATTACTTTTGATTAGTATTTAATCAAATTCATGATTATAATATAATCATTTATTTAATGTAAAACAAAATTTTTCGAAAAAAAAACGACTTGCCATGTATTTTAGTTCAAACATCAAATTTTTAAGAAAACGCAGGGGGAGGACACAGGATGATGTAGCCTTTACCCTGAAAATGAAACGGTCAACCTTAAGTGGGTATGAAAACGAAGTAGCTTACCCAAACCTTACTGTTTTGATCCTGTTCTCGAATTATTTCAACATATCCATTGACACACTTGTGAAAGTCAATCTGAAAGAACTTTCGGAAAGCCAACTATCTCAGTTGGAAAAAGGGTATGATGTATATATCAAAGGAAGCCGGTTGCGGGTGCTCGCAACAACTGTCGATCAGGGAAATGAAGAAAACATTGAACTGGTTCCTGAAAAGGCTAAGGCAGGATATAAAAACGGGTATGCCGATCCGGAATTTATTAAAGCCCTGCCTACTTTTCAGTTGCCTTTCCTGTCAAGAAGCAAAAAATTCCGTACCTTTCAATTAAAAGGCGATTCTATGCTTCCCATCCCTGAAGGTTCATGGATTACAGGAGAATATGTGCAAGACTGGAATACGGTCATTAGTGGTTTTGCTTACGTCGTATTTACCCTGGACGATGGAATTGTTTTTAAAATTGTTGAAAACCTGATCAGTGATAAAAATAAAATCATACTTTATTCCTTAAATCCAATCTATGAACCCTATGAGATCCATGTAATGGAAATCAAAGAAATCTGGAAATTCATTAACTATATCAGTTCAGAACTACCGGAACCGGCCTTACCACAGGATCATCTTACCAGCATGGTATCGAAATTAAAACGGGAGGTGGATAAATTAAGCTCTCAAGTGAAATAAGGCTGAGGGCGTTTACGCTAACAGCTTCAACGACAGCGTGCTGAGGCTAATCTCGAAACCCGATAGCTATCGGGTTTCGAGAAAGGAAAAAAAGAAAATAAAGAAGAATTAATTAAAGTTTGTCCATAAACTATGAATGCCTGCTTAAGTATGAAATTACAAACCACAAATAACAAAAAATTTACCCTGTTAAATAATCCCGTCGCAGCGCAAAAAACTGATATATTTTGTGAAACGATGCCATTAAATATTTACCCAACACGTCAAGAAGAGTATTCTATGCCCTCAGAAATTCGTTTGGCACATCATTGAGTCGGGCAATATCCTGTATTTTTGTGCGAACATCAAATCCCACGGTGCAATCGATATTGCATTTGTCACAGCTATTGCAAGGATTAGCCGGAATCTTCGCATATCCGAGAGTTTTCTTGGCATATCTGAGATCATTGTATCCGTATGCATACATATAACTGCGCATCACTGTGGGAATATCATAGTTGTTAGGGCATTGCGGAATACATCTGCTGCATTGCTGGCAATAAAGTCCAGGATTGCGATTGGCAGATGTCAGTTGTAGGTCATTCATTTCCTGTTCTGTCAGTTTTAAATTCGCCATTAAGGCAATATTCTGCTGCAATTGTTCCAAAGTACTCATTCCCGAAAGTACAGTGGTAACATTCTCATTTTGCAGCACCCATTTAATAGTTGCCCGTGAGTTAATAGGCTTTGTTCTTTCCCGGTCCCAGAATCCTCCGGCTTGTGATTTCATTCCAATTATTCCCAATCCTGCATTTGCTGCGTACGCGATAGCATCGTTCATTTCACTAACGTTCTCTGTCTGGAAATTATAGGATGTCAGAACCATGTCATATAACCCTGTATCGGCAGCTGCACGAATAGCTTCTTCACAAAAACTGTGTGTGGTAGTACCAATAAACCTGGTTTTACCCTGTGTTTTAAAATTCTCCATCATCCTGAGAAAGGGTTCGAAAAATACAGACTCACGTTTTGCCGTAAAAGGAAGAAACAAAATGTCCACATAATTCAAACCCAGTCGTTTCAACCCCTCTTCGATATCTTCAACATATTTGTATACAGCATTGGGATCTGTAAATATCCCTGCCTGACGATCCATTCCTTCGGGCCTGGAGCTTGTTGCAATTAGAAATGAATCACGTGAGCGGCTTCTAAACACCTCGCCCAGCATTAATTCATTGTTACCCTCTCCATAATAACTTGAAGTAGTGAATAATTTAATCCCATAATCCATCGCTGCTCTGATTAAATTCGGATTATTAATGTTGCTGGTGCCCATGCTGATTCCCGGAATTTTAAGCCCTGTCTTGCCTAACGTTCGGTATACCAGATCCTGTTGTCCGCTCAATTGAAAAGCGACCATATCTGTTGATGCATTGACTACACCAGGTAAAAGGCATGCAGCTGAAATGCCGAGAAGGCTTTTTTTCAGGAATTCACGACGTTGATTGGTTTCCATTTTTTTTTGGATTTGTTTTTGACTTTTGGGTATTTTACGGATTAGTATTTTTCGTATTTATAATACAAAAATATAAATTTTAATTGTATATAAAACAATGAAATGAGTATAAAAAGAAAATAATGATTTGTTATTCCTTAAAAGATAGAGTATTTTCTGTATGTTGTGAAAAGCAGAAAAAAAATTCAATGCATTGGCTTGCAACTGAAGTATATCTTATAACTTATAACTTTTGACCTTGAGTCTACTCCGAAAAGTATTTATTTCGCCACGAAGGCACAAAAACACAAAGTTTCACGAAGAATAAAACACTGAAAATAAATTCTTTGTGAATCTTGGTGTCTTAGCCTGCCCCGTGAGGAAGAATGACTGTACCGGGGTGTTTTAGTGGCATTTCCATATTTCACAACTTTTTCGGAGTGGGCTCAGCCTTTAATCTAAATATTCCAAAATCATGGCTCATATCCTTATAATTGATGATGATAAAGACTTCAGGATAATGTTGCAGGAGATGTTAGAAAGAGAGGGATATACTGTCTCAAGTGCAAGTGATGGCAATGAAGGGATAAATATTTTTAATGATAAACCAGCTGACCTGATTATAACAGATATCATTACGCCGGAAAAAGAAGGGCTTGAGGCCATCCTTGCTTTGCATCGCGACTACCCTCAACTAAAGATATTTGCCGTTTCCTGTGGAGGACGATCACATCCCGGGAACTACCTCATTACTGCCAAACATTTTGGCGCCATGAAAACCTTTACAAAACCCTTTAATAAAGATGAATTATTAGGAGCAATCAGGGAAGTTATATAATTCATATAGGAATCTCAATTTGTGAAGTTATGCTCTTATAAGCTTCCTGACATACCTTCCAATGCTTAGGCAAGCAGTTAACCCGGGTGATTCAATACCAATTAAATTGATCAAACCGGGGAAACCTTTATTCGATTCTTCGTTAATGATGAAATCACGTACCGGATCATCAGGTTTCTGTAACTTGGGACGTATACCTGCCTGGTCAGGATTCAGGTCTTCCGGCTCAAGGAATGGCAAAAACCGCTTTGCAAAATAGTAGAAGTGTTCTTTATGACCAGGATCTACAGAGTAATCATAGCTTCCCTTGCCAATGTAAAGGGCATTTGGGCCCAGTCTTAACCTGCCATCCAATTCAACAGTGGCATGGATCCCCAAACCGACCGTATTCTTTTCGGGTACAGTATAAACCAATCGTTTTATAAACCTGCTTTTTCCTCTGCCAACGCTAAAATATTCCCCTTTCCAGAAAAAAACTTCATATTTCGTTTCGTTTATACCTAACGACCGGGCAATATTCGAAGCATCCAGTCCGGCAGAGTTTACCAATTTTCGTGTAGTAAACGA
Source organism: Bacteroidota bacterium (assembly GCA_030605195.1). Taxonomy (GTDB): domain Bacteria; phylum Bacteroidota; class Bacteroidia; order Bacteroidales; family VadinHA17; genus CAZEWS01. Next base: position 3,025 of record JAUWBB010000070.1, on the reverse strand, counting down.
AAATTTCTCTCCGTCAGAATCCAATAGCTGAATTTCAAAACCTTCCTTTAATACTTTGATGCGAATTACTTTAGCCCCATATACAAACTGAACACCCTGATTTACTGCATCGGTTTCCAGTTGCTTCATCAAACCATACGTATCAATAATCCCTGTTGAAGGAAAATAAATTGCTTTTTCAGCCCGTATATGAGGTTCTAATTTTTCTATTTCAGGTTTATCTATAATGTACGCGTCAAGCACACCGTTTTTCCTTGACTGTTCCAAAATACCTGGCAGTTGTATACATTCAGACAAGTTAACTGCAAGTATCAACTTACCGCATTTCTTGTACGCTACATTCTTTTCTTCACAAAAACGATAAATGAGTTCCCTGCCTTCCACACATAACCTGGCCTTGAGTGATCCTTCCGGATAATAAACCCCGGAATGAATCACTTCACTGTTCCTGCTGCTGATTTCCTGGCCAAACTTCATATTTTTTTCAATGACAAATACCGAACTATGTTCTTTTGATAATTCAGCGGCAATAGCCAAACCAATCACTCCCGCACCGATTATGGTAATATTTGCGTCCATCTTTTGTGTAACCGTGCCACGGGTTCCAAAGGTAATATTAATGTAAAACATAACAACAATGCAGTTAAGCGTATTAACCCGTGGCACGGGTTTCCGCTTGCATTCCCCGTCATTAAAGATAATACTAATGTTAGATATAATTGGTAAAATGTTAAGCCGTGTCACGGTTTCAACCCGTGGCACGGCTATATTAAAAAATATTACTATTTTAAAAGACCAAAACTAAAAATAACTTTTGAACCATGTACTTCGAAAAAGACTATGTTTACCACATATACAATAGAGGCAATAACCGGCAGTTGATATTCTTTGATGACAAAAATTATCTATTTTTTCTAAAAAAAATTAAAAAATATATTATTCCAAATTGCGAATTGCTTGCCTATTGCTTAATGCCCAACCATTTCCATTTTCTTATTCAAGCCAATGACTCAACGGTTAAGACCGTTGAAAAAGCTGGAATAGAACGAAATATGTTCAGCGAATCTATCAGGATATTGTTAAACTCATATACCCAGACTATCAATAAGCAAGAAAACAGAACCGGATCACTTTTCACTCAGAATACTAAAGCTAAAAGTCTAAATTATTTCCCTTCAAAAGATGATTATGGATTAATTTGCTTTAACTATATTCACCAAAATCCAATGCAAGGAGGACTAGTCGAAAGATTGGAAGATTGGCCATACTCTTCATTCAGGGAATATATAGGATTTAGAATAGAAAAACTATGTAATCAGCATATTGCTGGAGAACTTCTGGATTTTGATCTTGCTGAATTATATGTACAATCTTATTCGATGATTGATGAGAAAAACTTAAAACATATTTGGTAATATTAGCCGTGCCACGGTTAGAACCGTGACACGGCTTCACAGGTGGTAACGCTATTTAAATTAAACATTATGACAGAAATTGAAAAACTCGACAAAATCGCCATCAACGTAAAATCCCGTAAGCTTCTGTTGAAACTCCTAAGCGAAAATCCTAAACTCGATGAGATTATCAGGAATTCAAACAATGAGACAGAAGCTTTGGTGGGTGTGAAAAACCGGATATTGGATGAACTAAAATATAGGCCTGACACATTTAAGTTTTATAAATCGAAACATCCCAGCCGTGACAGCTTCGAGAAACTTGAATGGAGGGAATATGCCTACATCAGAATTTTGGACTATATCGACAATGCAGGGAGTGAATATGCTGATATGAATCTGCGCGGAGAAATTGCAGTGAGTAATCCGATCAAACTGATCTGGTTAGCCGCAACCCACGGAACCGGAGGCGCCAAACCCGATTTTTTTGAGGACATGATCCGGCTTTTCCGGCAATTGACCGGAAAAACAAAACCGGTAATCCCTGATACGAAAAAAGTTGAAGAATGGATGGAACGTTACCCATCCGGTTTAGATCCCCGTATTGTCGAACTCCGAAATGAAAATAAAGAACGAATTCTTTCAATAATCATAAATAAAATTGATACAGGTGAAAAAAAGGATCCCAGGTATAAATTTAGTCCTGGGATGACGGCACAGGAGAAACTCCAGTTGGCTTACGAATGGTGGAATGAAAGTTTGTTTCACCTTCGTTTCGCCGTTCGAACACCGGAGCTTCTGAATGAAATGCTTGGTAATTCACTGGATCCGGACACCATGAAAATCCTGAAAGACGCTGAAGCAGCAGGGATTCCTTTCTTTGTAAACCCGTACTATATATCACTACTACACGTCAGGGTGCCTTACTTTGCTACAGGAGCGGATCTTGCCATCAGGGATTATGTAATTTACAGCAGTAAGTTGGTGGAAGAATTTGGACATATTGTGGCCTGGGAAAAAGAGGATCTGGTGGAGCCAGGTAAGCCCAATGCTGCAGGATGGCTTCTGCCATCCAATCATAACGTACACCGCCGGTACCCTGAAGTAGCCATACTTATCCCTGATACCGTGGGACGGGCTTGTGGCGGGCTTTGTGCATCATGCCAGAGAATGTACGACTTCCAGAGAGGTAATCTGAATTTTAATTTGAATAAATTGAAACCAGGAGAAAAATGGCCTGATAAATTAACACGCCTTCTGGATTATTTCGAGAAAGATTCACAACTACGCGATATCCTGGTTACAGGTGGTGATGCACTGATGAGCTCAGATAAATCCTTACAAAAAATATTTGACGGTATTTATGAAATGGCTGTAAGAAAAAAGAAAATGAATGAAAAAAGACCGGATAATGAAAAACATGCCGAAATTCTCAGGGTAAGACTTGGTACACGATTGCCGGTATATTTACCACAACGAATCACTCCGGAGCTTTCAAAAATTCTGGCTGAATTTAAAAGCAAAGCTTCAGAAATTGGAATTAAACAATTTATTATTCAGACACACTTTGAATCACCCATGGAAATAACTCCGGAAGCACGTCAGGGGATCCGGAAACTTATTTCAGCAGG